>JAGABD010000018.1 GCA_017614795.1 Bacteroidales bacterium | reverse complement strand
TAGTACTCAGGATTTTCATTCCTGCAATAGGAGTTCGATTCTCCTACCCACTACGAAATTTTAAAAAGTAGAATAATGGCAAACAACGCATCAGCAGAAAAGGCCAATCGCCAGAGCGAAAGGCATCGCTTGCATAACAAGTATTATGCAAAGACAACGCGCAACGCAATCCGCGCAATCCGTACTACCACCGACAAGAAGGCTGCAGAGGCCGAGGCTCCGAAGGTGTACGCTATGATCGACAAACTCGCGAAGCAGGGAGTCATCCACAAGAACAAGGCTTCCAACCTCAAGAGTGGCATTGCGCTTTACATCAACAAGCTTTCATAAAGACATCTGAACGGGGCGCGAGATTATTTCGCGCCTTGGTTTTATTCGAGAAGTAGCGCAGTTGGTAGCGCACTACGTTCGGGACGTAGGGGTCGGGCGTTCGAGTCGCCTCTTCTCGACAGCAAAAGGCCGGCGGAAGCTGGCCTTTGCTGCGAGAAGAGGCTTCGCCTTCTATCATTGAGGGGCGGTCCCCTCAAACTCCCTGCGTCACTTCGTTCCGAAATCCTCCGGCCAGCTTTTTCCGTCGAGAAGAGGCGACAGCGCGAGGGGACCTTTAACGTTTTGAGGCAATAATGCGAAAGGTCCCGGTGTTTTGGAGGGGACCTTTGACGATTTCCTAGCAAAAGTGCGAAAGGTCCCCCGTTTTTGAAGGGTACCTTTCGCGTTTTGGGCCGATAATGCAAAAGGTCCCTGGGTTATACCTGGGCTTGGCGAGGTGCCGCCGCCTCCCATTGTCGAAGTCGGCGGCTGCGGCTCGCCGCTGCGGGGAGCGACACCCAAAAGGGCTCTCCTCGCAGCGGCCGCCACCTTATTTCGTGAAGGGACTTTCATTTTCGGGCGAGGTCTGCTGAAAGGGCTCATACCTTGCCCACTCAATATGCACCAGAAGTGCCCGTGGTGGCATTCCGTTGGGCGAGGTCCCTGGCAAAAAAGCAGACCTCGCCCAAAATGTTGAGAAAGGAGTGGCCCTGGAGTGTGTGGCCGACTGCGTCGAGGCAACCACCTTTGAGCGTGGCAGCCAGCACATTAAGTGCCACGGCATATAGCAACAGCCGGCGCGAGGAGAGCCTGCGGCAGGAAATAGGAGGCATCGCCGACGAGGGGTGCTTGAGGGGAACGCCCCTCAATAGACAAGCACTGAGCCCGCGCTAAGCAAAGCGAGGCGGGGCTCCCCGCAGCGCCCGGCTGTAGCCGCCGGAGACGCCACATTCCGGCGGCGGTGCAAGATGAGCCGAACAATGCTGGCGGCCAAGTGGTTGAGTATCAGCGAATAAAGCAATTCCTTCTACCCCGAAAACGGCACAGAAGGAATCGTTTAAATGCTGTGTATCAGGTGATTGAGCGCCAGGCGCGAAGAGAGTCCGGGGTAGCAGAGGCGGCGAATTTAGGGGGCAGAGACAGGCCAGAACGGCGGATTAGGGCGAAGGGGTTGGCAGTGATCCCAAAGGCAAGGAGGCGGAGTGCTTCGCTCCGAAATTGTCCGGCCAGTTTCTTCCGTCGAGAAGAGGCGACGATGCAAAGTGCGGGGTATTCAGAAAATATTCGTACCTTTGGAGTTTGTGCGCACGAGCGCGCACGGGCAACGTTTATGAGAACTGTTAAATTGATATTTGCCATTCTGGCGGGCGCGGTGGTGCTGGCCGGATGCGGAAAGGAAAAGATCGACTCCAAGAAAGCGTTTTGCAAAGTGGAAACTTACAACGCAAACCACATCTCTTCGGCGATGGCCGTCCTCCTTGGCCGCGTAACCTTCTCGGGTACAGCTCCGACTGAAACAGGTTTCCTGATCGACAAGGCGTCAAGCTTCAATGACAAGACCGCGAATGGCAGAACCTGCAAACTTGAGAACGAGAACCTGATCCTCGAGGCTACCGGCCTGGAACCGAACACCGAATATGCCTTCAAGGCGTATGCGGTCAAGGACGGCGAAAGATTCCTGGGCGCAAAGAAGACCTTCAAGACCGCGATCGTCCAAACGACCGGCATCAGCTTGAGCAGGACCACCGCGACCATGAACCCCGCCAGGGGCAGCGAAGGGCCCATCAACATGACCTTTCAGCTTTCCGCCACGGTCCTTCCCGAGAGTGCCACCAACCAGAGCATCAGCTGGAGAACCGAGAGCGAGAGTCTGGCAACAGTGTCTGAAACCGGTCTGGTTACGGCTACGGGCAAAGAGGGTGTGGTAAAGATTTATGCCGAGCAAGGTGAAATCAGCGAATACTGCACTGTTACGATTTCGCCTGTAAAGATTGCCAGCGTCACAATCAGCGGAGGCGGAGATCTCCTGATGGCCAACGGAACCACCATGAAGATATCTTTCTCAGTAACGCCTTCCAATGCATACTACTCCACGTATACATGGCGTTGGGACGACACTAAAATCATTTCCATGAACGCTTCCGGCACCGTGACAGGACTCTCCGGCGGCCGCACCATAGTTAGATTATTACTGGACAACACCAGTTGGGGCTCCACATACGTTAATGTAATACCCGGCCCGCCCACAGCATACGATCTCGTCGGCGAAGGCGTGAAATGGGCCACTTGCAACCTCGGAGCCAATAGCGAAAACGAAGTTGGCTTCCAATACGCATACAACCGCAAGTCTCCAAGCACCGTATTCTCTTCCGAAGCGTATACCAACACCAGCAGCAATGCAGGAGATCCCGCAACATATGCCTGGGGTGGAAGGTGGAAGACCCCTACATACCAGCAGTGGAACGACCTTATGACAAAATGTACCTGGACCTACGAAAACGGCGGCTGGAAGGTATCCGGAAACGGTCATTCGATTTTCCTTCCCAGGCTGGAGTCCGGTAGTGGTTGTTATTACTGGAGCGGATCCGTTGCCACAAACGGCGGATACTACTTTTACGGGACCTCTGCAAACACGAGTTTGAGGAACGGTGAATCCTGGAAGGGCTATTGTGTCCGCCCAGTCCTTATGCCGTAACTGCCTGACCGATTGGAATGAGGAACCTGAAACTTGGACTTGAGATATTGGTGCTGGCGCTGATGGCGCTGGCGGCGGGAGCGTGTTCCAAGGAAAGGGTCGTTCAGGTCGGGAGTGACGAAGGCGCACTTTTGGTGAGCCTCGAACGCACAGCTGCAAAGGCAACAGTAGAGCTACCGGCGGTAGACAGCTTCTGGGTTGAGTTGTACAATGCCAAAGGCGTAAGATTCTACAGCAGGCAGTACGCGCAGGCGAAGCAGGGGCCGATAGGGCTGAATACCGGTCAGTTCAGGCTGATAGCCTTCAGCGGAGATACGCTGGGCGCGGGATTCGGAAAGGCCTACTACGTGGCCGACACCACATTCACCGTGCACCCGCTCTCGCAGAACGGCGGGCAGCCCGACAGGGTGAGCGCGGTCGCGAGGCTCGGCAACGTGAGGCTGGCCGTGAACTTCGGCGAGAATCTCCGGACCTATTATTCCGACTACTACGCAGTGGTGCGTCACAACACGCTGAGCGGCAAGAAAGTCAAGTTCAGGAAGGACGAAGACCGCTACGGCTACATCCCGGGCGGCGAAATCTATCTCGAAGTCTTCGCCCAGCTCGCCGGAAGCGGAATGCAGGACGGCGGAGTGGCCGATTCGCTGGTATACTGGCGCAGCGACGTCAAGAACTGCGTCCCCGGCGACTTCATCACCTTCAACATCGACTGCCCCGAAAGGAACGGACAGCTCGGCTTCCAGTTCCTCATCGACAATACGGTTCAGACCGAGGACATCCTCGTTAGCGTGCCGGCCACCACTCCCCCGTTCATCAGCTACAGGGGCGGCACGGGAAGCAGTTTCACGCAGAACTTCAGCATAGGCGCGGGCGCTTCGGCGGGCGACGCCACATTGAGCTTCGGCTCGGCATCGGGCATACGCGAAGCGGTCCTTCAAATCAGCAACGGCTGGCTCACCGGCACACTCGGGCTTCCCGCAAGCACCGACCTTCTGGATGCCGACGATGCCACCCTTGCAAAACTCAGAGCCGCGGGCATCTCCTGGAACGCCGATTACGGCACGCGCTACGGCTACGTGAATATGGGCGGAACCCTGCCCGGACTGAGCATACACAGCGAATACTCGACTTCCAATCCCGACGTGGCGGCGTTCACGCTGACGGTGAAAGACGGATACGGCAAATCGGCCACTTCCACCCTCAACCTTCGCGGAGAGCCCATCAAGGGCACCGTATATGCCGAAGCCACCGACCTCTGGGCCTGGAAAGTAGCCAACCCGAGGGCAGTTCTCCGAGGAGTCGACGTCATAATGCCCGAGGCGGACCTGAGGCTTCAGTACAGCGTCGACGGCAATACTTGGATGGAGGCCACGAAGAAATCGGTCAGCGGCAACACGGTATACTTCAACGACGCCAAGGGACTCCAGTCCGCAACGCAGTACCGCTTCCGCGTGATGGCTGGAGGCAATGCCGACAACATCACCGACGAGAGCCGTTTCACCACCGAAAGCGAGGCGCAGCTTCCCAACAGCGGCTTTGAAGAAATCACCGAGCAGGCAACTGAAGTGCCGACCGGCCTGGGGCTTGGTTTGATGAAATTCACCATAACCTGGTGGCAGCTTTACCAGGAAGGCGGCCTGCCGAAGATCTGGGCTGTAAACAGCCTTGTGAGCATACGGGAAAAAGCCACCGCGGCATATCAGGACTACAAGTCCTATCCCACCGTGGCGGTATTCACCGACGGAGCCTACAGCGGCAACAGCGTGCAGGTAGCCACCATCGGAGAGGGAAATCTCGCAAGCGAAGCCGTCTACGGAACCTACCACTCGGGCGAACTCTTCATAGGCAAGGCCAACAACCAGGTGTACAGCAGCTGGGCGAAGACCGGCGAAGGAACGGCCCTGACTACGCGCCCGTACGCGGTAGCCTTCAAATGCAAGTTCAACTGCAACGATTCCAAGCCGTACTACGTCCACGCGGAAATCCTGGACGCCGGCGGCAACAAGATAGGAGAAGCCACCAAGAACGACCAGACGTCTTCGGTCAACGACTGGACGACCGTCACGGTGCCATTCTCCTACAGCATAACCGACCGCAAGGCCGCGAGCCTGAAACTGTCGTTCATGTCCAGCAAGGACGCGAGCGACGACGACCATCGCAGCGTGACGGTGAACACCCTCAGCGGAGAACACAAGATACACGCCGGCAACATACTGTCGCTGGACAATATAGAACTGGTGTACCACGAATAGATGAAAATGAGAAGACTATATATCCTACTGCTTGCAGCCGCGGCCCTCTGCGCCTGCAGCACAGAACAGGTCCAGGAGTCGCACGAACGGACCGGCAGCCTCAGGCTGAGAATTTCAGGGACGGGAGAGTTCGTCTCCCGCGGCGGTGGGGAGACCGCCGTGAATCCCGACGAATTCGAAGTTACCATCTCCCGAAAGGATGACGAATGGACCAGGACCTGGGACAGGTTCGCCGACATCGAAGGCGAAATCAAGCTCGCACCCGGCTCCTACACGGTCAGCGCCGGCACCGCAAACGCTCTCCCCGCGGCGTTCGACCAGCCCGTATACCAGGGCACAGCCGACTTCTCCATCCGCAACGGCGAGACCAGCACGGTGAACATCGCCTGCTCCCTCGCCAATATGAAGGTCACCCTCCGTCCCAGCGACAGGCTGGATTCCGAACTTACCGACTACCGCGTGATAATCACCAACGCTGCGTCCTGGACTGCTCCCGACATCGCCCAGAGGCAGCTCAGCTGGAGCAAGGCGGATATCGCCGCAGGCAAGACCGGCTACTTCAGCGTGGCTCCCCTGCTCGGCAAGATCTACGGCTACAGGGCGACCGACGCGCACGAAGCCGAGGTGCCATTTACAATTAACGACGTGGCCGCCTGCGACTTCCACCTGCTGAAAATAGATGCTGTCGTGACGGGACAGGGCGTCTTCACCATCACCATCGACGACACCGTCAACGAAAAGGTGGACGACATTCTCATTCCCGGCTTCAGCGAGGCACCCGTGGAAGGCCATCACGAGGGCGAAGGAGAAGGCCAGGGCGAAGAACCCACGAACACCGCCCCCAAGATGTCCTGGGACGTCAATCCCGGCTTCGCCCCCACTCCCATAGAGGACCAGATGGACATCAACATCCGCATCGAAGCGCCGGAGAAGATAGCGTCGTTCGTGGTCGGAGTCGATTCCTACATTCTTTCCGACGTGATCGCCGCAATGGCGGGCGACTCGAGCTATTCCTATGCCAGCGACGGCCCCTACGATATGGACCTCATCGGCAACGCCACCCTCGTGGCGGCGCTTGCGAGCATAGTTCCCACCGGGGACGCGCTTCTCGGCCAGACTTCGGTGCAATTCACCCTCTCCGACCTCGTGCCGCTGATTCTCGGCTTCAGCCCCCAATCCGGCTCCGAACATACTTTCACCCTGAAGGTCTCCGACCAGAAGGGCCAATCCCTGCAAAAAGCACTCACCTTCTACGTTCTGTAATGGCCAAAACGCTGACATACAGGCTGTTCGCCCTTGCGATACTGCTGTGCGCCTTCGGCTGCAGCAGGGAGATTCGCGACGAGGGCAGAGGCTTGCTCGAACTCGGATTCGACACGCAGGAACCCGAACTCGTGGTGAAGGGCGCGGTTGCCGCTCCCGCCGCGATGGGCTTCTCCGTGCGCATCCAGGGGACGGACGGCAAGCACAGCTACAGCGTGGCCGATTCCAGGAACATCGAGCCTCTGACAGTGGCGGCGGGCGTGTACGACATAACAGCGACATCGCTGCCCGGAACGCCTTCGGCCTGGGGAGAGCCCTTGTATTCGGGCACGGCGAGGGTTACCGTGAGGCCCGAGCGCACGAACAGCGCCCGCGTCACCTGTAGGCTCGCGAACGCGATGGTAAGCGCCGAATTCGACGAGACCATCTCCGCAAGCTTCAGCAGCTACAGCCTCAGCGTCGGCACCGGAGGAACTCCACTGGAGATTTCCAACACCGCCGGAACGCTGAACGACACCGCATATTTCGCCGCGGGAGACACCCTGCGCTACAGCGTGAGCATGACGACTCCCGACGGAGCGAATTACAGCAACGGACCGCTGAAGATAGCCCTGAAGGCAGGCACGCACTACCGCTTCAAGCTCAGCACCAAAGACGGCCAGGGTTTCTGGCTGGCGATAATGCTCAACGGCGAGACCGTTTACAACGTAAGCTCCGAGGACGCCGAACGCACGCACACGGTGGAACTCCCGATTCTTCTCGGGGACAATCCCGTCCAGACGGCTTCCTTCGTCTCCACCCGGGGCATCGCTTCGCTTGCCGTCGCCCACAGCGACGCCTCGCTCGCGCTTCTGGGCCTGCCCGAATGGACCGACCTCGTGAGTTCGCAGGACATTCGCGCCCTGCAGGCGGCCGGATTCGAATGCAGCTCGGTCGCATTCGGTTCGAAGGACTTTCACAGCATAGCTTTCGGGGGCTTCCTCGCAAGGCTCGGGGCCGGCAGCTACAGTTTCAGGATTATCCTTACCGACATAGAAGGCATCAGCAACGAAGTGATCTACAACGTAAGCGTGGTGCCTCCTGTGGAATCGAGGGCCGTGGCGGCGAAGCCTTGGGCGAAGTTCGCGGTTCTCAGCGGCGAATGGCTCACCAACGACAAGCCCGCCGGCCTCCGCTTCCAGTACAAGGCGGCCACCGCCTCCGGCTGGACGGACATCACCGACGGCATCCGCACGGACGAGGGGAACAAGACCATCTCCGTCGATGTCTACTCGCTGGAGCCCGGCACGCGCTACCTCTACCGCACGGTTACGGACTCCGATCTCGCCAACGGAAAGGATTTCCCCGAGTATTCGTTCACTACCGATGCCAACGTGCCCACAGTGCCCAACCTGAGCTTCGACTCGTGGTACCAGAGCGGCAGCGTGTGGTATCCTAACGAGAGCGGACGCAGCGACTGGGATTCCGCCAACAAGGGAACGGCCGACTACGGCGCGGTGCCCACAACGCCCGAAAGCAGCGACGTGGTGAGCGGAAAGGCCGCGAGGCTCGAAAGCGCCACCGCCGGAATGCTCGGCATCAACAAGTTCGCCGCTGGCAACATCTATCTGGGACAGTTCAACAAGATAGACGGAATGGGCGCCATCCTCAACTGGGGCCTGCCGTTCAACGGACGTCCTGTGGCGCTTCGCGGCTGGTACAAGTACAGGCCGGCGAACATCGACTACGCCGAAAGCCCCTACACCGGGCTCAAGGGCACTCCCGACGGATGCGCGATACGCGTCTTCCTCTGCGACTGGAGTTCGCAGTTCACCATCAACACCAACAAGGGCATCTTCCTTCAGGAGGACGACCCGAGCGTCATAGCGAACAAGTCCATCTACTCGCACGAGACGGACGCCGCCTACAAGCAGTTCACCATACCCATAGAATATCACGACAACCGCACGCCTACCTACATCGAGATAGTGGGCTCCGCCAGCCGCTACGGCGATTACTTCACCGGAGGCAAGGGCTCGGTGCTCCTCATAGACGAGTTCGAGCTCGTCTACGATGCCGGCCAGCTCACTGAAAGCGAGAGGATTGCGGTAGGATACAGAAACCTCTGAATATGAAAAGAGCGATTATAATTCCCATCCTGATATGCTTCGGCTTCACGGCCGCGGCTCAGGACGACTACACCCCCTTCGACAGGGGCATCGACAAGTCGACGGCCATCTTCATCCCCAAGGGGACCTCGGGCGCCGGCTTCAGCTTCGGCTTCAGCAACTACAAGGTCGGAAGGACCGGCGACGACGATGCCGGGTTCTCGATCCCGACCGAAATCGTAAAGGGACTGGCGGGTGCTATGAACACCTTCAAGCTGGCTCCCTCCTACGAGTACTTCCTTTGGGACAACACCTCGCTGGGAGCGCGCGTGACCTATTCCCACAGCGTCCTGGACCTCGACAAGGCCACCCTCGCGATGGGCGACGACCTCAAGTTCAACGCCGGCGACTACCGCTATTCGGCCAACTCCGTTTCGGCTTTCGCGACCATCCGCAACTTTATGTCGATAGCGGACAGCAAGCGCTTCGCGATGATTCTCGAGGCACGCCTCGGAGGCAGCTACGGCCAGTCCAAGAGCAGCAAGATCGAGCAGGGACTCAAGCACGGCAGCTACAACGACATCTGGCAGGGCTCCTTCAAGTTCGTGCCCGGACTCTGCGTATTCGTGATGAACAACGTTTCGGTATCGGCGCAGATGGCCATCTTCGGCATCACCTACCGCTACATCTCCCAGACCAACGACAAGGTCGGCAGCAGCGGACTGAGCGGCGCCAACTCCTCGCTCGGCATCGATTTCCTCTCCATTGAAATCGGCACCAACTTCTATATCCTCGACCGCAAGCACCGTCCCCGCAAATGAGAAAATTCGCCGCACAGGCTCTTGCCGCTTTGCTTTTGACGGGGTGCATCCACAATGACCTCGACTATCCCCTCGTGCCCGGAGGCTTCGTCTCCATCGAGGTGGATGGGCAGAAGAGCGCGAGCATCGACAGCAAGAACCGTACGGTGACGATAGACCTGATGGAAACGGCTGACATTGAAGCACTTACCCTTCTCTCCTACAAGCTGACCGACAGCACTTTCCTCGACACTCCCCTTCCCGCGACGCTGGATTTGAGCTCGCCGATGAAGGTGGCGATGCACACCTGGCAGAACTGGGAATGGACGATCCGCGCCACCCAGACGATCGCCCGAAGCATCTCCTGCGACAAGCAGGTCGGCAAGGCGCGTTTCGACGAGAAGTACCGCAGCATCCTGCTGAGCGTGACCGAGGACCAGAACCTCGAGAAGATACGCTTTACCGCGATGAAACTGGGCCCGGAAGGCTCCACCGTGGTGTCTACGACAGGTTACGAGACGAGCGGAGGCCAGGCTCGGGAAGTCACGCGCGACTGCGCGTTCCCGATGACGCTCGACTGCGTGCTCGGACGCAGTTTCACGGTCGCTTTCCGCGGAAAGACCGAAGTCTGGACTCTGCAGGCGATAAAGGTGAAGGTTGAGCTCGAAATTACCCAGATAGCCCCCTGGTGCCGCTGCGCGGAGATTTACGCAACCTTCGACGGCAACGGAACGCCTTCGGTGGAATGGCGCAGGAGCGGCGATACCGACTGGACCGTGTGCGACAGCGTGAAGGTGGAAGGAATCGAGATACACGGAGTCATTTCCGGACTCGAAGAGGGTTCCGAATACCAGGCCAGGGTGGTCTGCGGAACCAGCGAAAGCGCGGCGGAAAGTTTCCGCACCGACCGCGAAAAGCAGCTCTACAATATGGGCTTCGACGAGTGGAACCTGGAAGGAAAGATATGGCGTCCCTACCCTGCCGGAGCGGGCGCCGACCAGCTCATCTGGGATTCCGCGAACAAGGCCACTGCCAACTTCCTAGGCAGCATCACCACTCCCGTGGAAGACTTCGTTGCAGTGCCCGGGGAAGGCAAGAGGGCGGCAAAACTGGAAAGCACCTACGCCGTGGTGAAGTTCGCCGCAGGCAACCTCTTCACGGGACAGTTCGTGTCGCTGATGGGACTCGGGGCGGACCTCGCCTGGGGCATTCCCTTCGACAGCAAGCCCAAGGCCCTTCACGGCTACTACTGCTACAGGCCCGCCGTAATCGACGAGTATTACGACGCCGACCACGCCTACCTGAAAGGCAAGAACGACATAGGGCAGATACAGGTGATACTCACCGACTGGACCGGACAGTTCCACGTTCTGTCGGCGGATGAAGTGTTCGTGGACGTGGCGAACGACCCCGCCATAATCGCCTACGCCAATTTCGAAACATCCGACTGGAACGACGGCTACGTGGAGTTCACCCTGCCGCTCGAATACCGTTCGTACCGCACTCCGCGCTACGTCGTGGTGGTCGCGGCGTCGAGCCGCTACGGCGACTTCTACACCGGCGGCAAGGGCAGCGCCCTTTATGTCGACGAGTTCAGTTTCGTCTACGAATAGACTACCTTGATTTGAATGAGAACGAAGCCTCCACCTTTCCGGTGAAGAGGTTGTGGACGTTTATCTTCAGTTCGCCGCGCTCGACCAGTCCTTCGATGACGGTGGAATACCTTTCCTTGGTGTTGTCCGGAGCGCCTCCCACTATCTGGGCCCAGCCGCGTCCCTTGGAGGGAGCGTCGTAGCGGAAGCCGTGCTGGTGGCCCACTATCAGGAGCTGGCATCCGGCCTCGTCGAGAAGAGGTCCCCAGAGCTTGGAGCAGGCGCGCTGCCAGGCGGCGTAATCGCGCTTGAAGCCCGGAGCCACGTCGGCGGGATAGAGGTCGCCGGGGTTGGCGTCGGGCCTGGGGTCGAAGAGAGGAATATGGCAGAAGGCCACGAGGAACGGGGCCTCGGCTATCTCCTTGCTTGCCAGGGCGTCTTTCAGCCATTCCACCTGCGCCTCGCGGTAGGCTTCGTTGTTGAAGAGCCCCGCGAAAAGCGGGTTGCCGTCGAGCTTGTCTTCGCCGGTGTCGAGACCGATGAGAGCCACATCTCCCATCCTCACCGCGAAATTGCGGCCTAGATCCCAGTCGCGCGAAGCCCTCTCGTCGGGTTGGCGGAACATCCAGATATTCTCCATCCTGCGGCCTGCGAATCCGCGCTGGTCGTGGTTGCCCGGAGCGAAAAGGAAGGGTGTGCGGGCCGCATAATCCTTCATAGGGATATTGGGCACGAGGAAGGTCTCCACAAGGTCGGGAAGAGTCTCCTCGCGGTTGTTGGCGTCGCCATTCCAAACCACGCAGGAAGGTGCCAGGGAGGCGATTTTCTCCGTAATCTTCGCGAACGAATGCCAGAACTTGTGGGTGTCGTTTATGACGCAGAAATGCGCCTTCGCGCCCTTGCCCGCCGTGGTGAAACTGTAAATCTGCGGATCCTCCTCGTTGCCGACGACATACATATGGTAGCCGTCCTGGTAGTCGATGCGGTCGGCGCCTATCTTATAGTAGTATTTTGTTGCGGGCTCCAGTCCCTTCAGGCGCACGTGCATCACTTCGTCGTGGATGGTGGTGGCGCGGAATCCTCCGCATTTCACCTTCCTGCCGTCGCTCAGGTCGGGCTTCTTGCCGTATATGACATAGCCGTTCGCCAGCGCGCTCACCGCGAAGGCCACTCCCATAGACTTTTCGGCGTAGTTCTGGAGCATCGGGGCGGAAACTATCAGCTTGCCGTCCGTCTGCGGGGCTTCAGAAGCCTTTTTCGCAGTGGTTTCAGCGGTCTTGGACGCCGCAAGCAAATCGGCGCTGCCGGCGGCTGCAGCAAGCACTGCCGCGTTCTTGAGGAATTCGCGTCTTTTCATATCGGTTATTTGTTCTGTTCTGCTACTGAAGCGTCGTGGATGGCATTGAAGATGCGAACCACGAATTCGGGGTCGATGCCTTCGGCCATGGCGCTGGAGCGCACCTTTTCAAGGACTTCATCCCAGCGGCCCGCCTGCACTATCGCGACCTTGCCCGCCTTTTTGAGAGCGCCTATTTCACGGCTGATCTTCATGCGCGAGGCGAGGTGCTGCACGAGGTTTTCGTCGATTACGTCAATCTGGGCGCGGAGGCGGCTGAGGGCTTCGTTGAAGGCCTCGTCCGCGGTAGCGGCATCGCGCACTGTGAGAGACTCGAGCAGTGCGAGAAGAGCCGCCGGAGTAATCTGCTGGGACGCATCCGACAGCGCGCACGACGGGTCGCAGTGCGATTCCACCATCAGGCCTTCGAGGCCGAGGTCCATGGCCCTCTGCGAAAGCTCCGCCAGATACTCGCGTTTGCCAGCGATATGCGAAGGGTCCGCGAAGATGGGAATCTGGGGATAGCGAGAGCGGAATTCCACCGCCATCTCCCAGTGCGGGGCGTTGCGGTATTTTATCTTCTCGGAGCTGGATACTCCCCTGTGGATGACTCCCAGCTTCTTTATTCCCTCGCGGTTGAGACGCTCGAGGGCTCCTATCCAGAGGTCGATGTCGGGGTTCACGGGGTTCTTCACAAGCACCGGCATGTCGGTGTCGCGAAGGGCCTCGGCAATCTCCTGCACGAGGAAGGGATTGGCGGTCGTGCGGGCCCCGAGCCATACCATATCGACTCCGTATTTGAGGCATTCGAAAACGTGGCGCGAACTCGCGACTTCGGTGCAGACCTTCATTCCGTACTGCGCCTTGACTTTCTGCAGCCATTTGAGGCCGGGCACGCCCACTCCCTCGAAGCTTCCCGGATGGGTGCGGGGCTTCCAGATGCCTGCGCGGAACACGTTGATCCCGTCCGCCTTGAGCCCCCCGGCCGTTGCGAGCACCTGCTCTTCGGTCTCGGCGCTGCACGGTCCGGCGATCACGCAGGGCCTCGGCGGGAGATGGAAAAATCCCCAGTCGTTCAACGGTATGGTCTCGAGTTTGTTCGACATAGTCGTACAAAAATACGAAAAGATTTGTTTATCTCCCCGCTTGAAGTTATTTTTGTAGATTATGGATGTGAAGAAACTGAATATCCTCGTGACCGGAGGCTGCGGACAGCTTGGATGCTGCCTGCGGGATGCCGCGAAGGGCAGCGCCAACCGCTATATCTTCACCGACGTGGTGGAACTTCCGGGGCTCGAGACCGTTCGCCTGGATATCACCGACAGGGCCGCTCTCAAGGCCATCGCGGAGAAAGAAAGCATCGACATAATAGTCAACTGCGCATCCTATACCAATGTGGAGAAGGCCGAGGACGACGTGGATCTGGCCCGTCTGCTCAATGCCACCGCGGTCGAAGGACTTGCGGCGGTCGCAGCGGAAAGGGGCGCGACGCTCATCCACATCTCCACCGATTTCGTCTTCGGAGGAGACGCCACCTCGCCCATAAAGGAAGATGCCGCACCGGCACCGCTCAGCGTCTACGGCGCCACGAAGCTCGAGGGCGAAAAGGCCGCGCAGGCCTGCAAAAGCATCATTCTGCGCACGGCCTGGCTGTTCTCGGAATACGGGAAGAACTTCGTGAAGACGATGCTCTCCCTCACGGCCGACAAGCCTCAGATCAAGGTGGTTGCCGACCAGACCGGCACCCCGACCTACGCCCGCGACCTTGCAAAACTGATAGTGCATATAATCGACAGCGGCCAGTACGGCAAGACCGGCATCTACCACTTCACCAACGAAGGCGTGGCCACCTGGCACGAATTCGCAAGCGCTGTAAACGAGCTCGCCGGACACCATTGCGACGTGCAGCCCTGCCGCACCGACGAATACCCCGCCAAGGCCCGCCGGCCACATTATTCCGTGCTCGACAAGAGCCTTGTGAAAAAGACTTTCGGCATCAGCATCCCCGACTGGCGCGATGCGCTGAAGGACTGCCTGAAAAAACTCATCTAGATGGAAATCATAAAGACCGACATACCCGGCGTGCTCATCCTGAAGCCGCGCGTTTTCGAAGATGCGAGAGGTTGCTTCTTCGAAAGTTTCAACGAACGCGAGTTCGAACAGGCCGTGCCGGGCATCCGCTTCGTGCAGGACAACGAAAGCCACAGCAGCTACGGCGTCGTGCGCGGACTTCACTACCAGAAGGGCGACCACGCCCAGAGCAAACTGGTGCGCGTGCTGGAAGGCCGAGTACTGGATGTCGCGGTGGACATCCGCGTGGGCAGCCCCACCTTCGGCAAGCACGTCGCGGTGGAACTGAGCGGCGGGAACAAGCTTCAGTTCTTCATCCCCAAGGGCTTCGCCCACGGATTCGCGGTGCTCTCCGAAAAGGCCGTCTTCCTCTACAAGTGCGACAGCTTCTACGCTCCGCAGGCAGAAGGCGCCATCGCCTGGAACGACCCCGCCCTTGGCATCGACTGGGGCATCCCCGCGGACAAGGTGGTGCTCAGCGCAAAAGACGCGAACCATCCCGCGCTGGCGCAGTGCGCCCCTGAGGACCTCTTCAAATACGAGAAATAAAACTACTTAAAGATATGATAATCAAACCGGCAGACAGGACTTCGGAAGTAAAGGAATACTACTTCTCTGTCAAGAACAAGCAGATTGCGGCGATGAACGCCGACGGAAGGAAAGAACCCGTAATCAACCTCGGAATAGGTTCGCCCAACGGAATGCCTCCAAAGGCTGCGATAGACGAGCTTTGCGCCAACGCGCCCAAAGCCGGAATGCACGCCTACCAGAGCTATACGGGCATCCCCGAGCTCCGCAAGGCGTACGCCGACTGGTATTTCAAATGGTACGGCGTCCAGCTGGATCCCGCAACGGAAATCCAGCCTCTGACCGGTTCCAAGGAGGGCATCCTCATCACTTCCCTCGCCTTCCTGAACCCCGGCGACAAGGTGCTGGTGCCCAACCCGGGCTACCCCACATATTCTTCTTCCGCACACCTCTGCCAGGCTGAAATCATCTACTACGACCTGGTGGACGAGCTTGGCTGGCAACCGGACTTCGACGCGCTTGAGAAGATGGACCTTCGCGGCGTGAAGATGATGTGGTCCAACTACCCCAACATGCCTACCGGAGCGCCCGCGTCCATCGAACTGTACAAGAAGCTTCTGGACTTCGGCCGCAGGCACGGCATACTCATCTGCAATGACAACCCCTACAGCTTCATCCTCACCGACGAGCATATTTCCATCCTGTCGCTTCCCGGCGCAAAGGATTGCTGCCTCGAGCTGAATTCGCTCAGCAAGGCGCACAATATGGCCGGCTGGCGTATCGGAATGGTGGCTGCCGCGGCCGATGTCATAAAGGAGATCCTGAAGGTCAAGAGCCAGATGGATTCGGGAATGTTCCGCCCGCTGCAACTTGCCGCCATCCAGGCGCTTGCGCAGGGAGACGAGTGGTTCTCCGAGCTCAACGCCGAGTATCGCGAGCGCCGCAAGGTCGCCTGCCAGATAATGGATGCGCTTGGCGCCAAATACAACCCGAACAGCCAGGGCCTCTTCGTATGGGGCAAGGTGGAAGGCGATCCTATAGAGATTTCCGACCGTCTCCTACAGCAGGCCGGAGTGTTCATCACCCCGGGCTACATCTTCGGAAGCAACGGTGCGCACTATATGCGCGTTTCGCTCTGCGCAACGGTTCCCGTGCTGAAGAGGGCTCTCGAAAAGATCAAGGAAGTTTTATGAGCAAAGTTGCCATAGTCGGTCTGGGCCTCATCGGAGGTTCGATGGCGGTGGATCTTCGACGGCGAGGGTTTGCCGACGAAATCATCGGCGTGGAAAATGACCGGCTGAATGCGGAGGCCGCCCTCAAGATGGGTCTGGCGGACCGCATCGCTTCCGAAGAGGAGGCATTCGCGCAGGCCGACATCATCGTTCTGGCAGTGCCCGTGGACGCTGCGGCGAAGCTTCTGCCCAAGGCCCTTGACGCGGTTGCGGGCAGCGAACGCATCGTTATCGACGTCTGCTCCGTCAAGGAGATGATGTGCCGCGTGGCGGCAGGGCATCGCGGCCGTGCCAACTATGTTGCCACACATCCCATGGCAGGTACCGAATACTCCGGTCCCTGGGCCGCGATGCCCGGCCTCTTCGACGGACGGGCCTGCATCTTCTGCGACGTGGAAGAATCTTCCCGCAAGGCGGTCGCACGCATCGAAGAACTTTACGCCGCCCTCAACATGAGGGTGACATATATGCGCAGCGACGCCCACGACATGCACGTGGCGTATGTCTCGCACATCTCGCACGTCACATCCTTCGCCCTGGCGCTCACCGTGCTGGACAAGGAAAAGGACGAGAAGCACATCTTCGACCTCGCGTCGGGAGGCTTCTCCTCCACCGTGCGCCTCGCCAAGAGCAACCCCGACATGTGGGTGCCCATCCTGCAGCAGAACCGCGACAACGTGCTGCGCGTGATCGACACCTATATCGACAAGACGAAGGGCTTCCGCGATGCCATCGACGCCCTCGACGGCGATGAAATCCGCAGCTTGATCGAGGACGCCAACAAGATCAAGCGGATAATCAGATAGTTTCATGATAACACACGACTCAGTCAAGAATTCTCGGCTCCACATATTTACCAATCGTGGGCATTCCCAGTATTATTGGCGCTGCACTAAATGGCAAGAATGGCCATAATCACGATTATGAATGGTATGAAGTCTGGGCCAATCAACTATCATATAGTTATTTCAAGAATCGTTCATATCAGTTCATTGACACATGGAATGAGGACAATATCAAATATCCTAGAAAGAAAACACGATATGATTATTATGATGAACTATCCTTCAATTATTATTTCAACCCTGTTGGACTAATCACTTATATAAATGAAGATATTAAAAACCTTATTATCAACTCTACTACTTCTCCTACTTGCGGTCTCTTGTGAACGAATACTTGATATTCTCCCTGTGGATAAGTGTAGTTTTGTTGAATTCAATAACAAAACAAATATTCCTATCTATTTTATCGCTGATGTTCAATCCACCGACGGGGTAATTACATCGGGCAGCAATACAGTGCTATGTAAAGCTAAGAATATAATTACAATGGACTTTCCTTACAAACAAGGGCTCAAACAGACAGTCAAAGATTCTGCACACATTTACTGCTTGGATGCCCGTCTTTCCGGTAAACTTGGATGGTACTATAAGGAGCTCCCCGATACTACTGCTGAAAAAGCTTTCATAGCAAGAATCACATACATACCAAATTCAATAAGAATTGTGTTTCCTCAGCCTGAAGGTGGCTACAAAACTTTATATAATGCATCATACTACGAAGAGGTTGTCTCCAATTATTAAACCTTGTAGTAACTTTAATGATAATTGTAATCTTCCTTGGAATACAGTACTGCGAACTAATACAACAATATGAAAACACGAATTCTATCCTTGGCTATTGCCTCCCTTGCCATTTGTGCGTGCTCACCCAAGGTGGTCACAAACATATTGGTGGAAAGGGATCCCCTCCCGGAGAATACACACGTTGCATTGTTGAATGAGAACGAGCCCGCACCCGCAGCAGGGGAGAAGCTTGGCAGTGTGGAGATTGGAGATACGGGGTTCACTACTTATAAAAATGCCACTTGGGAAATCGTCACCGATATAGCAAAGAAAGAGGCCCGTCAGGCGGGAGGCAACACCGTCAAGATAACCCGTCACCGTCCGCCAAGTTTCCAGTGCACCATCCATCGTATCGACGCAGATATATTCTTCGTCGGAGATGTCCCGTCCATACTCCCTAAAGTACTGGTGGACACTACGCTTGCTGTACAAGCCTTTTCTGATACGTTAAATGTTGCGCATACTACAGGGAACTCGGCACCTTCTTCGGTAAAGCCTGAGGTTTCCTATGCCACAGCTCATCAAAATAACTATCAAGTTGTAAGAGTTAATGCCTCTAAAGAGCAATACGAGAACAAGAAAGGGTTCCGCGTTTCGGCAGGCGGGGGATGGGGCCGCCGCCTGGGCAAAGTCCCCAGCGGGTACGATAAGATCCTGACTCAATACTACAAGGATTTACGGAACGGCTACTCTGCCGGAGGAGACATAACGTATTTCTTCTCAAATATCGCCGGTCTCGGCCAGGGCGTAGGTTTCAAATTTAGCAGATTCCATTCGGACGGATCGGTAGGAGTCACCGTACAATATGAAAACGGGACTGAAGCCACAGGTATAATGAGAGACAATCTTGACATCGATTACTATGGAATAATGTATTCCGCCAGGCAGGTAAGTGAGAACAAAAAGACTGTCCTGTGGTGTAATGTCGGATTTGGTATGGCCAATTTCTCCGACAAGGGCAGCGTTATTGATGATCACCTGAAAGAGACAGGCCTCACAGCAATCTATAACGTTGATCTTGGATACGACATCAAGTTGCTTGGCAATCTCTATCTCGGTGCTGCGGCTTCCCTGTACCTTGGTTCCATGTCGGCCGCAACCATAAAGAACCTTGATACCGGCGAGACCCAGGCTGTTGTTCTTGAAGGAGACCAAAAGGAAAGCCTCGCACAATTTGCCCTTACCGCCGGATTGAAGTATCACTTTTAGCTTATATCCCGGCAGATGAAAATCGTCGTAGACAATAAGATTCCCTTTATCAAGGGGGTGCTGGAGCTAGTCCCATGGAGGCATTCAATCGTGTTTATGGCACAGTAGTTTTAATTATCATGCTGAATTGTTTCCTATTATCCATTTTTATCCACTTTAACAATGATGCATAGTATACGGTTCTTATCTATTGTCATAACCCTCTTACTCTTATGCTCATGCCCCCCGACTCCTTTGTATTATCATTCGCTGCATGGAGTCAATCTAACAGAGGGGGATATTTATTTCTTTGCTAACGAGGAGTATGAGAAATATATTAAAGAGTATCCAAAAACATCACCGCAGCAATTTATAAGTCTCACAGGTTTTGCAAAGGCGTGCGGTGGGAGACAAAGGATTGTTGCCGGGGAACTAGATTCTTGGAAGTCTATTATCAAGAGTGATAGTTTAATTGTTCAGATTATTTCTGATTCTCTGATTGATAGATATGGTCTGGATATTGTTTTGAGGCCTCAGAATACTATTATGAATGCTGAATATAGGATTCCTTTATCCTATATGGATTCTCTAAGAAAGACAATATCCTTCCCTCCTAAAGAATACATGAGAGAAAAAGTCAAAATGTGGCCTTCGTACGAAGAAATAATTGCTAAATACGGTAATTCAAAATAACTTTACATCGATATTTGATGGCGCGTATGGCGAAAAACACCACCATATACCTTTACACCGACGGGGCGGCGAGCGGAAACCCGGGCCCCGGAGGATGGGGAGCCGTGCTCAAGTGCGGGGACCTGCGCAAGGAGATGAGCGGCGGGTTCGCCTGCACCACCAACAACCGGATGGAGCTTCTGGCAGTGATAATGGGGCTGGAGGCCATCAAGTGGGACAATGCCGACGTGGAAGTGTGGAGCGATTCCACTTACGTGGTGAAGGCCGTGGAGGAGAAGTGGCTCGACCAGTGGGTGGCGACCAATTTCAAGAAAAAGAAGAACCGCGACCTCTGGGAGAGGTTCCTGCCGCTTTACCGCAAGCATAACGTAAAGTTCCACTGGCTCAAGGGCCACGCGGGGCATCCGGAGAATGAATGCTGCGACAGGCTTGCCGTCGCGGCGTATTCGGCGGGCACGGAGCTGCCGAAAGACGAAGGATACGAGAACGACAACATCGCTGCCGGCCAGACCGGCACTCTATTATAAAGTATTATGTCAGACAAGAAACTTATAGTGGGTATAACCCAGGGAGACAGTAACGGGATAGGTTACGAGGTGATTATCAAGGCGCTGAGCGACCCCCGCATACTGGATATGTTCACCCCCGTGATATACGGGTCGTCCAAGATTTTCGGATTCTACCGCAAGACCATTCCGGAAATCGAACAGATGGACACCAATCTCATCAATTCCGCAAAGGAAGCGCACCCCAAGCGCGTCAACATCCTCGGCTGCCTGCCGGACAACGCTTACGCCGAACCCGGCGGAGCCACGGCGGCATCGGCCCAGGCCGCAATCACTTCGCTCGAAAGGGCCGTCAAGGACCTCAAGGCGGGCGAGATCGACGTGCTGGTGACGGGCCCCATCAACAAGAAGGCGATAGTCGCCGAAGGCTTCGGCTTCCCCGGCCATACGGAGTATCTGGAGAAGGAATTCGGAGTGAAGGACGTGACGATGTTCCTCATCTCCGAGCGTCTTAAGGTGGGCGTGGTAACCGGCCACATCCCTCTCAAGGACGTGCCTGCGGCGATCACCGAGGAGAAGATCCTGAGCAAGCTCCGCCTGATGAACGAATCGCTCCAGCGCGACTTCGGCATCAGCAGCCCGCAGATCGCGGTGCTCAGCCTCAACCCCCACAGCGGCGACAGCGGACTTCTCGGTGACGAGGAGCAGAAGATCATCATCCCCGCAATACGCAAGGCCACCGAGGAGGGCATCCTCGCTTTCGGCCCCTTCTCCCCCGACGGATACTTCGGAATGGGACATTACGAGCGCTTCGACGCAACCCTCGCGATGTATCACGACCAGGGGCTGGCACCGTTCAAGGCCATCGCCTTCGAGGACGGAGTGAACTATACCGCGGGCCTTCCCGTGGTGCGCACCTCCCCCGACCACGGCACCGCCTTCGAACTCGCGGGACGCGACGAGGCCGATCCCCGCTCCATGCGCGCCGCCATCTTCGCGGCCATCGACATCTACAAGAACCGCATTGCCTGGCAAAAACTCCAGGAGGGCAAGCTTGTCGAGAAGCCTTCCGAGGAGGAGCATCCCGAGCATCCGGGCCGTCCGCAGATAGCATAGTTATGGAACAGATTTTCGACCTCGCGATAATTGGAGGCGGTCCGGGCGGATACGTCGCCGCCGAAAGGGCCGGGGCCGCAGGGCTCGCCACAGTGCTTTTCGAGCGCAAAACCCTCGGCGGAGTGTGCCTCAATGAAGGCTGCATCCCCACCAAGACTCTGCTTTACAGCGCCAAGGTTTACAATTACGCCAAGAACGGCGAGCATTACGGCGTGCATGCCCCGGAAGCCTCATTCGACTTCGCGGAAATAGTTGCCCGCAAGAACAAGGTGGTGAAGAAACTTACCGCCGGAGTGCGCGCGGCTATGAAGGCCTACGGCGTGACCGTCGTGGAAGCCGACGCTTTCATCCAGGGACCCGTTCCCGAGGGATTCGCCGTGAAGGCCGGAGAAGAGGTCTACACCGCGAAGAACCTTCTTATATGCACCGGCTCCGAGGCTGCGGTGCCCCCTATCCCGGGTCTCAAGGAAGCGGGCGACGCGATCGTCACCAACCGCGAAATCCTCGCTCTGGAGGAGCGTCCGGAAGAGCTTGTGGTGATTGGCGGAGGCGTCATCGGAATGGAATTCGCCGCATTCTTCAGCACCCTCGGCACCAAGGTCACGGTGGTTGAGATGCTTCCCAAGATTCTCGGCCCGATGGATGCCGAAATCAGCGCGATGCTCCAGAAGCAGTACGAAAAGAGGGGCATCGCTTTCTGCCTGAATTGCAAGGTTACCGCCATCGAGGGCAATACAGTTGTTTATGAAGATGCCGACGGCGCCACGCAGCGCGTGAGCGGCGATAAGATACTTGTAAGCGTTGGACGCAGGGCAAACCTGCAGGGCTTCGGACTCGAAAACCTCGGCGTGGAACTGGCGCTCAACCCCGCCGGAAGGCCCTACGGAATAAAGGTGGACGAACATATGCGCACCAGCGTTCCCGGAGTCTATGCCGCTGGCGACGTGACCGGTTTTTCGATGCTCGCACACACCGCATCGCGCGAAGGCGAGGTTGCCGTTGCGGACATTCTCGGCAAACCCGCCAGGATGCATTACAATGCCATTCCGGGAGTTGTCTACACCAATCCCGAAGTGGCAGCAGCGGGCCTCACCGAGGCGGAAGCCGAGGCCAAAGGCATCTGCTTAGAAGTGGTAAAGCTCCCTATGGGTTATTCAGGACGTTTCGTCGCGGAGAACGAAAGGGGCGAAGGCATCTGCAAGATAATCGCGAGCGCAGGAGAGCACAAGGTGCTGGGCGTGCATATGCTTGGCAACCCCTGCTCCGAAATCATCAGCGCCGCCTGCATCGCGATAGAGCAGGGAATGACGCTGGACCAGCTGAAAGAGCTGGTATTCCCCCACCCTACGGTTTCGGAAATTCTCAAGGAAACGGCTTTCGCGCTCAAATAAGCAGCGAAGCAAGATCTTCAGCCCCGAGCCCGTCGAAGAATGCAGAGACCGGTTCGGGGTTTTTGTTCAATGCTTCAATCAGGGCGCCCCTCTCGAAATGGCAGCCTTCGAGGGCGGCGCAGAGCCCGTCCACGGGCAGATTTCCCATAAAGTCGCCCGTAAAGGCGAGATTGCGGATGCACCCGCGCTCCACCGTCCATCCCGCCTCCACTGTGCCGCAGGCGAACTTGCGCGAAGACTTGAATCCCGTCGAAGGCGAACGGCCGTAAATCCAGTCCCAACTGCGGAACTTCTCTTCCGCCATCCGGTCGATGGCGGCGAGCTGTTCTGCGCTTAACTTCACTTCCCCGTCGCCACAGGCAAGGGCTTCGTGTAAGGCATCGCGAAGCGCCAGAACATCCTTATAACCAGGGAGATAGTCCTTGAGATTCGCCACGCGGCTTCGCACCGAAGCGATTCCCTTCGCGTCCATCTTGCTTCCCGAAGCCGAAAGCGTTTCGGTAAGCACGGACAGGTCCACGTCGAACATCAGGGTGCCGTGCACCATCAGGCGGTCCTTCCACACCCGTTTGGCATAACCGGAACATTTGCGGCCTTCCACCATAATGTCGTTGCGTCCGCTGATTTCGGCGGGAACGCCCAGCCCCCGCAGGGCATCCGCCACGAGATGAAGGTATTCGGGATAGTCCGCATTCAGGTCGCGGGACTTCCCAACTATGGTGTAATTGAGGTTCTGAAGGTCGTGATACACCGCTCCCCCGCCCGTCACGCGGCGCGCGAGGGCTATGCCGTGCGCCTTCAGATAATCGAGGTTTACTTCGGCGTAGGCGCTCTGGTTGAGCCCTATTATCACCGAAGGGGCGTTCCGCCAGAGGCAGAACACAGGTTCGTCAAGAGGAAGGCTTTCGAGAGCGAACTCGTCGAAAGCCATATTCCGACAGGCGTCGGTGCAATCATTCAGAAGATATTTCACGGACGGGTATAGCCGTCTTTCGTGGCTTTCTTGGAAACGCGCTCTATGCGGGATGCGGTGTCGGGGTGCGACGAGAACATCTGGGCCACCTGGCTGGAGGTGCCGGTCGAGCCGGAAGCGCTCTGGAGTTTCTCGAAAGCCATTGCCATATGCCAGGGATTGCGTCCGGCCCCCTTCATGAAGTCGTAGCCGAAATCGTCCGCGGCTGTCTCCTGCTTGCGGGAGAACTTAGCTTGCACCATGCTCTCGCCGAGTTCGCCAAGGATGGAGTCGGAAAGGCCCGCGAGGGTTCCCTGGGCCGCGATGGCGTCGCGGGCGGCGGAAGTGAGCAGCGCGTTCTTGTAGGCGTTGAGCGAGTGCTCGAGGGCTACGTGGCCGATTTCGTGGCCGATTACGCTGAGCACTTCATCGTCTGTCATCAGGTCCATCAGGCCGGTGTAGACGCGCACGTTGCCGTCGGCGCAGGCGAATGCGTTGATCTCGTTAGTCTGGTACACCTTGAAGGTCAGAGGAATGCCGTTCACCTCCGTAAGTCCTTTGGTGATGTTCGCGAGGCGGGTGACATACGCACCGGAAGTCAGGACCTTATTCTCGGCGTCGAGCTGCGCCACGGAGGCGGTCACCGAACTCTGGATGTCGGCGTTGGTAAGAGTGAGCGCCTGGGAAATCTTGAGTCCGCCCTGAAGCATACGGGAAGAATCGTAGGAAGCCGAGCAGGATGCGAGCATCGCCGCGGCAATAACCATTAGAGCAAGTTTTTTCATATCGATTATTTGTTTGATTCCAGTTTCTTCACAGCCGATTCTACGGCATCGTATTCATATCCCCTCGTAAGGGCGAAGCGGATGAGCTTGAGCCTTGCCTGAGGGTCCCCTTCCAGCGATTTCGCCTTGACGGCGAGAAGCTTGGCAAGACGCTCGTCCGCCCTTCCGGCATCGACCTCGGAAAGACCCGAGGAGATGTCCGCATCTCCCAGGCCCTTGGCCTTCAAAGCGAAGCGTATCTTGATGGGGCCCCAGCCCGTCAGGGACGATTTCTCCCTCGCAAAAGCGGACGCATAGCGGGCGTCATCCACGAACGCATTGGCCTTCAGCGCATCCACCACCTCCTTGGCCGCGTCGGCATCTCCCTCAAGCGCCTTGAGCGCCTTCTCACGCACATCTTTGGTGCAATACTCGCGTTTAGCGCACTGCGCCTCGAGTTTCGCCAAGACCTTCTTTACTCGCTCGTCCATCCCTAAAATTCGAATCCGATTCCCATATAAGCGCCGATTCCGATGAAATCGGACCAGTGGACGTTGGCCTTGATGGGGCCGATTATAGAATTGTAACCCACCTCGAAGGCCGCTCCCCAGTAGGTCGGCATCATGTCTTCGACGTTGAACTTGGGAGCGAAGCTTTCGCCTTCCTTGATATAGCCGCCCTGCAGCGAGACGTAGGTGTTCTTGAAGATGTTAGCCCTCAGGTCGAGGTTGAACACCGCGCTGAAGTCCTTGAGCATCGTGCAGCGGTGGAAGCCGATGAAAGGCATCTGCCCGGGCATATAGCGCTGCGCCATCACGCCTCCCGCGAAGTTGCCCATAAAGAGGTCGTCGCCGTTGCGGTCGGCCCTGCGGAAGAGGTTCCTGGTGGTGGCCGAAGGGATGATGGCGAACCATCTCGACACGGGAATCACCGCCTTGAAATCGGCCTTGAACACGTGAATCTGCTCGGGCGAGAAGATCCAGTCGTAGTCGATGCCCACGGTGAAGCCGTGATGGGGGTAGTATTTGTCGTCGAGGGTGTAGGCGCGGGTCCTGGCCCAGAGGGCGAGATAGTTCTTGTTGAAGAGGGACATTTCGTCCTTGGAGACCGCCCTGCCGCTGTTCGTGAGCCAGGAATCGAGGGCGAAGTACTCGTCGCGGAAGCCTGCCCTGAGGTCGAAGGAACGGAGCCGCATTCCGGAAAGGTAGGCGTCGGCGTTGCAGCGCCAGTAGCCCGCCTTGTAGAGATGGTCTTCCTGCACCACCACGGCGGAGTTGTAGCCCGCCCTGCCGCTGATGTTGAGAGTGGGCAGGAAAGGAGAATCGAGGATGAACGCCGCGCGGCCGTACCAGGTCTGGCCCACCCTCGCGGTGAAGTCGAACTTGGGGCCGCGGAGCCTGTTGGTGTTGAGCCCCACGTTGGCGATCGCGGAAACGTATTCCTCGGTGTCGGCCCTACCGCCGAGCGAGAGCCTGTGCACCGGGGCGCGCACGCAGTTGAACACCAGGCGGTAGCCGTCGCCGTCGTTCAGCAAGTTGTATGTAACGGACTCGAAGGCGTCCTTGGAATAAAGCGTCTGCACCGCGGCCGCGATTTCCTCCGCACCGGCGCCGGAACCGGGCTTGATGCGCACCGCCTTCTCAAGCAGACGGTAGTCGCCCGAAGGCACGCCCGCGAATTCTATCGCGCTGATCTTCACCTTGTTATGGTTGATGTTCACGGCCTTCGGCGCATAGTACCTGGTGGTGTCGCCGTGCATGTAGCGGCTTATTTTCGCGAGCTCTTTCTGATGCTTTACGGCCTCGGCATAGCCCCTGCTTATTATGGTGTCCACCTCTTCCTTGCCGAAACTCATCATATTGTATTCGTGCAGGTCGGGATGGATGTTCACGTCGACTTTTTCGGTGTTCTTCTCGTAAGCCTCGCGGCCCATCATGTCGATGGCCTGCCAGACCATGTCCAGCATATTGTTTATCTGGTCGTAGCGGTAGTTGTCGTCCGCCAGCACAATACCTATCACTATGTCCGCGCCCATGGCGCGTGCGATGTCCGCAGGGAAGTTGTTGCGGGTGCCGCCGTCTATCAGCACCATTCCCTTGTAGCGCACCGGCTCGAAGAGGATGGGGATGCTCATCGTGGAGCGCATCGCCGCGTTCAGGGGGCCGTCGCTCCAGTATTTCGCCTTGCACGACACCATATCGGAAGCCACGCAGAAGAAAGGTATCGGCAGGTCGGCGAAGGAGAGGGAATCCTGGTATCCGACCGTCAGCGAAGATATCATATTGCTGACGTTAAGGCCGTAGGCCACGCCCGCGGGAAGCCCCAGCAGGGCCGTTCCGGACGCGGTGGGACGCTCGATTTCGCCTTCCCCGTTAGCGCTGAAATGCACCCCCGACTTGCCGGCGGAGTAGCTGACGCCATCTCCCACCTTCGCTATGAAATCCTTCTGGCGGTAGTGGAACGGTATGCTGAGCACGTATGTCTGGCGCCTGCGCTTGACGCTGTAGGCGATGTACTGCCTGTCGACCTTGTCGGTGAGAGCCGTGCCCCAGTCGATGTTCCGCATCAGCGAGTCGAGCTGGTCGACGCTGTATCCCAGCGAATAGAGGCCTCCGACGAGACCGCCCATGCTGGTGCCGAGGACGAGGTCCACCGGTATCTTCTGCTCTTCGATATATCGCAGCGCCCCGATGTGGGCCGCTCCCTTCGCGCCGCCTCCGCTAAGCACCAGCGCCACGGTCGGCCTCCGGTTCTTGCGGCGGATGTCGGCAAGACGCTTGCGCATCATCTCGAAAACCACCGAATCCTTCGCCGGATCCACGCTGGTGGCGGAGATTTTCGCATCGTCCTCGCCCGCCCGGGCCACTGAGGGCACGAGCAGCAGGGCGCAGAAGAGCGCGGCGAATATGCGGCGGGCGCTAGTCATGGTGTTTGGCGTTTTCTTCCTTATGCAAATAGTTTGCCTCGGCGGAACGCATCTCCCCGGCGAGAAGGCCGCAGGCCGCGAAGATGTCTTCTCCCCGCGAGGCCCTGATGGTGCAGGTGACGCCGTTGGAATTGAGGCGGTCGCGGAAGGCTTCCATCACCGCCTGCGACGAGGTGCCGTACCCGAAGTCCGGAATCTCGTGGAAGCGGATGAGGTTCACCCTGCACTCGAGGCCCTTGAGCAGGCGGATCAGCGCGTCGGCGTGACGCTTGTCGTCGTTCCAGCCGGAGAACATCGTGTACTCAAAACTCACGCGCCTCTGGCCGCTCCAGTCGTATTGCCTTATCAGCTCGACCACATCTTTGATGGGGTATGCCTTCTCCACCGGCATCATCTCCGCACGCTCCTCCCCGAAGGGATTGTGGAGGCTGATCGCGAGGTGGCACTTCTGTTCGTCGAGATAGCGCTTGAGATTAGGTATCACGCCTATGCTGGAGACCGTTATGCGTTTCGGGCTCCAGGCGAAGCCCCAGGGGGCGGTGAGGATTTCTATCGCTTTGGCAACCGCTTCGTAATTGTCTAGAGGCTCCCCCATTCCCATAAAGACCGCGTTGGTGAGGCGGTCGGATTCTTTTATGGAGAGGAACTGGTTGATTATGTCCGCCGGACCCAGCTGGCCGTGGAAACCGCCGCGCCCGGTCATGCAGAATTTGCAGTTCATCTTGCAGCCCGCCTGGGACGATACGCAGAGGGTGGCGCGGTCGCCGTCGGGAATCACCACCGACTCTATCGCGGACTCTTCCGCCAGCGAAGTGCGTACCTTGAAGATGTATTTGCGGGTGCCGTCGCCGCTCTCGGCTTCGGCCGCCGGGGCATTGCGTCCGACGTGGTATTTTTCTTTGAGAATCTCCCTCGCGGACTTGGAAAGATTGGTCATTTCATCGAAGGAAGAAGCCTTCTTCACGAAGAGCCAATCGGCGATCTGGCTGGCCACAAAGGGCTTGAAACCGCAGATTCCGGCTTCGCGCTTCAACTCTTCCAGAGAAAGTCCTGTCAATGCCAATCCCATATATGGCAAAATTAAGGAATTTTTCACTACATTTGTATGCTTAGGGCATGAAGCCCTGTTTATTTATTTAAAAATTCAACATTATGGCTAAAGAAGCAGAAGTAAAGGCCACAGACATCAATGCCGCGAAACTTAAGGCATTGCAGGCCACGATCGACAAGATTGAGAAAGATTATGGCAAGGGCACTATCATGAAGTTGGGAGATCAGCCAGAATGGAGCGACGCCCAGGTCATCCCCAGCGGCAGCGTGGCTCTCGACCACGCGCTCGGAATCGGAGGTTACCCCCGCGGACGCATCGTTGAAATCTATGGCCCGGAGAGCAGCGGAAAGACCACGCTCGCTATCCACGCCATCGCCCAGGCCCAGAAAGCCGGAGGCATCGCCGCTATGATCGACGCGGAGCACGCCTTCGACCGCAGCTATGCAAAGGCGCTGGGTGTCAATCTCGAAACCCTGCTCATTTCGCAGCCGGACAACGGCGAGCAGGCGCTCGAAATCGCCGACAACCTCATCCGCTCCGGCGCGGTGGACATCGTGGTGATCGACTCGGTCGCCGCCCTCACCCCGAAGGCAGAAATCGAAGGCGAGATGGGAGACAACAAGGTAGGCCTCCAGGCGAGGCTGATGAGCCAGGCTCTTCGCAAGCTCACCGCCAACATCGCCAAGACCAACACCTGCTGCATCTTCATCAACCAGCTTCGCGAGAAGATCGGCATCATGTTCGGCAATCCCGAAACCACCACGGGCGGCAACGCGCTCAAGTTCTACGCATCCGTGCGTATCGACGTGCGCCGCACCACCCAGATCAAGGAAGGCGAAGACGCGCTCGGCAACCGCACCCGCGTGAAGGTCGTCAAGAACAAGATGGCTCCTCCTTTCAAAAAGGCGGAGTTCGACATCGTGTTCGGCGAGGGCATTTCGCACACCGGCGAACTCGTCGACCTCGGCGTGGACTACGGCATCCTCGTGAAGTCCGGCTCCTGGTTCAGCTACGGCGACGCGAAACTTGCGCAGGGACGCGAGGCCGTGAAGCAGCTGCTCAAGGACAACGTGGAACTGGCCGACGAAATCGAAGCCAAAATCCGTGAGGCCCTCAAGGCTGTCAAGGACTAATTTTTATGGCCGACAAAAAAATCATTCTGACTGGAGACCGCCCGACAGGGCGGCTCCATATCGGACACTATGTAGGGTCGCTGCGCCGCAGGGTTGAACTTCAGGACAGCGGCGAGTTCGACGAAATCTTCATTATGATTGCCGACGCCCAGGCGCTGACCGACAACGCCGACAATCCCGAGAAGGTTCGCCAGAACATCATCGAAGTCGCCCTGGACTATCTCTCCGCGGGGCTCGACCCTGCCAAAAGCCACCTGTTCATCCAATCGCAGGTGAGCGAACTTACCGAACTCACTTTCTTCTACAATAACCTGGTCACCGTCCAGAGGCTGCAGCGCAATCCGACCGTCAAGGCCGAGATCCAGATGCGCGGCTTCAACGACAAGGAGGGAGAGGACAACAAGGCCGGCATCCCCGTCGGCTTCTTCTGCTACCCCATCAGCCAGGCGGCGGACATCACCGCTTTCAAGGCGACGGTCGTTCCCGTCGGCGAGGACCAGCTTCCGATGATAGAGCAGACGCGCGAGATTGTGCGCAAGTTCAACTCCACCTATGCCCCCGTGCTGGTGGAGCCTTCCGCCCTTCTGCCCGGCGACGCCGCCAGCCTGCGCCTTCCCGGCACAGACGGACGCGCCAAGATGAGCAAGAGCCTCGGCAACTGCATCTATCTGTCCGACGATACCGAAACTGTCCGCGAAAAGATCCGCGGAATGTACACCGACCCGGGCCACCTTCAGGTGAGCGACCCCGGCAAGGTGGAGGGCAACCCGGTGTTCACCTATCTGGACGCCTTCTGCAAGCCCGAGCATTTCGACAAGTTCGGTTCCTGCTTCGTCGGCAAGAAAGTTTCTTTCGAGTTCCATTCATTGGACGAAGTCAAGGCGCAGTATCGCGCAGGCGGGCTCGGCGACGTGATGGTTAAGAACTTCCTGTTCGCCGTGCTTGAGGACACCCTCGCCCCCATCCGGGAGCGCAGGCACCGCTTCGAGCAGGACATCCCCGCCGTCTACGAAATCCTTCGCCAGGGCACCGAGGCCGCCCGCAAAGTGGCTGCCCGCACCCTCGCCGAAGTTAAGGCCGCGATGAAGATCAACTACTTCGACCCCGGCGTCCTCGACGCCCTCATCGCCTCTCAGGCCGACAAGTATCGCTAGAGGGCTGGAACTTCACACCAGCAAACCGCCACGCGTCCGTAGCGGTTTGCTTTGTTTCCGTTATGTTTCTCGCCGGCTGGCGGACATCTTATTGATTATCAACCATTTAACCACTTCCTTCTATACTGTTTTGGGGGTAGAAGGAATCCTTTAAAACACTATCATTCAAACACTTAGCCGCCATGACTATTCTTCATATCTACCAAAATACCCCGAACGGGGAGCTGCTGTTTTACACTGTCAGCGACTTTCTGGCTTTTTTCACCCTGGTCTGCACCACCGCTCGGCGGTTCGGAATCAGAGTCATCGGGATTTGTCCGATGTACGACCACGTTCACCTGCTGGTAGAAGCGGAATCCAGAGAGAGGGTCGCAGACTTTGTCGCGTCCTACTCCCGCCAATATGCCAGGTTCCTGAATATCAGCATCAACAATACCGGACAGGTTTTCAATCACAGTTTCGGCTGCGCACTCAAAACCGGAGACAAGGCCATCCGCACCGCCTGCTCGTATCTCTACAACAATCCCGGCGAAAAGGGTCTTTGCCAACGGGCGGAGGAGTATCGCTGGACCTTCCTTGCATATGCCGTTTCCAAGCATCCATTCTCGCAAAAAATACTTCTTGAGAAAGCATCAAAACCATTGCGGAGGGCATTGAAAGAAGTTGATTACTTCAGCGCTCTAAACAAGCCCCTTATGGTTTTTGCATTGGAACGTATGTTCTGTAAACTGAAACCGGAGGAGATGGACCTGTTGACTGACTATATAATCTGTTCATTCAATTGCATCGACTACGCTGAACTGATTTCGTACTACGGCGATTACGAAACCATGTGCCTCGCCTTCGCCTCCAACCAGGGGAAAGAGTATGACATAAATGAAACATTCGAGCCCGGTACTCACTTGGTATATCCCGAGATATCTTCGGTTCTTGTCAACAAACTGGGCTTCAAGAACGTCAAAGACATCTTCAAACTATCCCCCGCCGCCCAAACCGATCTCTATCGTCGGCTGGTTTACAGCACCCACGCCTCGGAGAAGCAGATTAGAAAGTATTTGCGCTGGCGATCAACTCGTTGATTATCAGCGAATAAAGCAATTCCTTCTACCCCAAAAACCAGGTAGAAGGAATTGCTTAAAGTATTATAAATCAGGATGTTAGCCGCCAGCCTACAGCTCCTTAATGAGGATATTCTTGAAGTGAACCTCGTCGCCGTGGTCCTGAAGGAGAATGTGGCCGTACTCGTGGTTGCCGAAGTTCTCCCAGTTCTTGTATTTGCTGCCGGCGACCAGCTCGGCCCACTCGGGAGTGTTGCGTTCGTACTCGACTACCTTCACACCGTTGAGCCAATGCTCGACGTGATTGTCCTGCACGATGACCCAGGCGGTGTTCCACTGGTTCCAGTACATATAGGCATTGTCCTTCTCCGCGCGGATGAGGTCGTAGAGCGATGCCATCGTGCGGTTGCCGTCCTTGCCGAGTTTGGCGTCGGGATGCGACCTGTCGTCCAGAAGCTGGAACTCGCAGCCGATTGCCGAGCCCTCGCTGTTGTAGAGGTCGGGACGCACGAAGTATTTGATGCCGCTGTTGGCGCCGTCGGAGATCTTGAAGTCCACCGAGAGCCAGAAGTTCTTGTACTGCTTGATGGTGATGATGTCGCCGCCGTTGCGGGATTCCGCACCGTCGCTGGGTTCCACGACAAGCTCGCCGTTCTCGATGTGCCAGCCCTTTTCGGGGAAGGCGTCACCCTTTGCGCTGCGCCATCCTTCGGTGGTCTTGCCGTCCCAGAGGAGCTTCCATCCTTCCTTCTTCTGACGCTCGGAAAGGGTGTTGGAGATCCAGTTGTACTGGTAGACGTGTCCGTCGGTCTTGAGCATATACCTCTCGGGGTGTTTCGTGCAGATGCGGATGTTGCGCCAGCGGCACTCCAGTCCGACCTTCTCCTGTACTCCGAAAGCCGCGTGCGACTGCAGGGCGATGAGGCCGGAAGCGTCGTAATCGTCAAGGATGTCGGCGCAGAGGACTCCGTTCACGAAGGTGCGGAGGTGGGTTCCAACAGCCTCGATGCGGCCGGAGTTCCACTCGCCAAGATGGTTGGCCTCGCGTGCCTCGGGATTCCAGGTGAGCTTGTAGAGCCATTCGCGGCGGCGCTCGTCATAGATGCCGCCGGTCCAGCCGCGCTTGACTCCGCCTTCGTGCTCGAACTGGTAGCCGTATACGCGGCCCGTGCTGTCGAGATGTCCGCGGAACTGCACGCCGGAGTTGAACTCGGGTTCCATCTTGAAGTCGAATTCAAGGATGAAGTCGCTGAATTCTCCGTCGGCCGCGAGGAAGGAATTCACGGTTCCGTCGATGCCCTTGGTGACAATGCATCCGTCCTCCACGAAGTAGGGGGCTTCGCCGGTCACCACCGACCATCCGTCAAGGTTCTCGCCGTTGAAGAGGGGCTGCCACTTGGGGCCGCAGGCGCCGAGAACAAGTATCGAAGCGATAAATAAAAGCTTTTTCATATCTGACTGTAATTAAATTTCGTAGTATTCTTCCCAACCCTTGCGAGGAGGTATGCCTGTGAGCATCGCGTTGCCGAAAGGATTGTCGATGATTTCCTTGGTGGTGCGGTCGAACTTGAAGCCGGTGCCGAGCCTCTGGGCGATGACGCCGAGGTTCTGGAGCTGCGCGAGTTCTCCGGCGATGTCGAAAGGAGAATGCGCCTCGGCCTTGCCCATGCAGGCCTCGAGGAAGTTGGTGTAGTGGGCCCAGGGCTTGCGGATGGGAGAATCCGCGGGGAGCGGATCGGGGATGCGGTGCTCCGCCTCCATCTGCTTGTGAAGCTCTTCCGGAATGATGCTGAGCGGTGCCGAATGGGTAGCGCCCTTGAAGATGAAGTCCCTTGCGTAGATTTCCTTGCCGGGGTTCAGCTTCGCCTGCTTGAGGGCCTGGCCATTGACCATGGGCACGTCGCCGACTTCGCTGACGCCATAGCCTTCGGGGAGTTCGGGCAGATTGTTGATGCCGTCGTACCAGGTGAGGGTGCAGGCGGGCATCGAACCCCTGCGGGGGAACTTGAACTCGAGGGTGGAAGACATCGGGAAGAAGTAGTCGTTGTGGCCTTCGATGTACTTGACATTGACCTCGTCGGGCAGGCCGAGCTTGAGGAATTCGTGGCAGGTGTCGAAGATGTGGGCTCCCCAGTCGCCGAGGGCTCCCATTCCGAAGTCGTACCAGCAGCGCCAGTTGCCTTTGTCCAGCCAGTGGCTGTAATCGTGGAACATCGTCTGGCTCTGCCAAACGTCCCAGTCCATGGTCGAAGGGATGGGTTCGGCGTCGGGGAACTTCTTGATGTTAGGGTCGAGCACGTGCCAGCGGCGGTCGTTGTTCATATGGGCGACGATCTTGGTGACGTCCTTGATGAGTCCCGCCTTCATCCAGTCCTGGAACTGGTAGTACTGCTCGCCGGAGTGTCCCTGGTTGCCCATCTGGGTGACGACCTCGGGGTGCTTGCGGGCGGCCGCCATGATGAGTTCGTTCTCGTGGAATGTGCGGCAGAGAGGCTTCTCGCAATATACGTGGATGCCTTCCTTGATTGCCCTCATCGAGATGGGAAAATGAGAGAAGTCGGGCGTGGTCACGAACACCGCCTCGATCTGCGAATGCATCTCGTCGAACATCTTGCGGAAGTCCTGGTAGCGCTTGGCCTCGGGGAACATTCCCATCACCTCGAGGGTGTGGGGCGCGCCCATATTGACGTCGCAGAGGGCAACCACGTTGGCGAGGCCGGTGGCAGCCACCATCTGGGCGTTCTCCAGTCCGCGGAATCCGATGCCGATGAGAGCGACGTTCACCTTGCCGTTCGCGCCGACTATTCGTTTGGCGCTGGCGGCCGTGGTCGCCTTGCCTCCGAAGGGCTTGCACCCCTCGAGGGCTACGGCCGCTGCGGCGACACCGGCGGCCTTCAAAAAGTTTCTACGGTCTATCATATCGTAATTGATTATTTTCGGTGTTATTCGGCTTCTTCAGCCATCGCCTTGTTGTAGCACTCGCGGCAGAGAGGCTCGTAGATGTCCTTCTCGCCCAGGACCACCAGCTTCTTGCTCTTGTTGAGACGGTGGGAATGGTTGGCGAGGTTGCCGCATTTCACGCAGATGGCGTGCACTTTCTGAACGTCTTCAGCCACTGCGAGCAGCGCCGGAATGGGGCCGAAAGGCTTGCCGAGATAGTCGGTGTCGAGCCCCGCCACGATGACGCGGATGCCGCGGTTCGCCAGTTCCTGGCAGATGTCCACCAGGTTGTCGGCGAAGAACTGGGCCTCGTCCACGCCCACCACCTCCACGTCGGCGGGAACCTTGAGCATTTCTTCCGCCTTGGCGATGGGTTTGGATTCTATCTTGTGGAAATCGTGGGAAACCACTTCGACGTCGGAGTAGCGCTTGTCGACGGCGGGTTTGAAGATTTCGATTTTCTGGTTGGCGAACTGGGCCCTGCGGAGCCTCCGGATGAGTTCTTCAGTCTTGCCTGAAAACATCGAACCGCAGATTACTTCGATGCATCCGGTTTTTTTGTGGTTTTCAGAAAACATTTAGTATTTTTGTAATTGGTGTTCCGGTGTGAACACAAATATACTTATTTTTTTGTTTATGGAGTACAATATCGACGAAATATTGGCCGCCCTGAGAAGCGATCTCGCAGCGTTTTCCGCCCGTCTGGACGAACTTGAAAAAGCCTTGGCCTCGATGCCTTCCGCTTCCAATATTGCAGAATGGGATGATGAGCCCGAGGCTGAAGAAGAAAAGGCCGAACCGGCGGAACCCGAAAAGAAGCCGGTGGTCGCAATAGACCTGACCGGCCTCGATGTCGATTTCGTCGAACCCGTAGTGGAGCAGGCGGCCGAACAGGCGGTTGAACCTGCGGTGGAACCGGCGCCCGTCGCTGAACCGGAACCCGTTTCAGAGCCCGAACCTGAACCTGAGCCAGTCGTTGAACCCGAGCCTGTCGTTGAGCCCGAGCCTGTCGCAGAGCCGGAACCGGAGCCAGTCGCCGAGGCCGAGCCAGTCTCCGAGCCCGAACCGGCACCCGAGCCGAAACCCATTCCCATAGTATCCAACGACGGCTACCGGTGGGAAACCGATTTGCCGGGTTCCCAGGTCAAGAACGTGATCAGCGCCGTGTCGCTGAACGACCGCGTCCTCTTCATCAACACGCTCTTCAAGGAGGATCCCCTCCTCTTCCAGCATACCATCGCCGAATTCAATTCGATGTCCAGCTTCGCAGAAGCGGTGGAATACGTAAAGACGAACTACCCCGACTGGAACCTCTCCTCGGAGGTGGTATACCGTCTGATGATGGCAGTGCGCCGCAAATTCATCTAGCATCGCGCAATGGCCGGCATCCTCTACATAGTCCCGACTCCGGTCGGCAACCTCGACGACATCACCCTGAGGGCGCTGGAGGTGCTGAAAAGCGCCGACCTCATCCTCGCGGAGGATACCCGCACCAGCTCAGTGCTGCTCAAGCATTACGGCATCAGCGCGCCCCTGCAGGCGCATCATAAATTCAACGAACACGCGACCGTGCAGCGCGTCAAGGACCTGATTCTCCAGGGCAAGACCGTCGCTCTGGTTTCCGACGCCGGCACTCCCGGCATCTCCGACCCTGGATTCCTTCTCGCCCGCACCTGCGCCGCCGAAGGCATCGAGGTCCAGACTCTCCCCGGAGCGACCGCCTGCATTCCCGCGCTCGTATCTTCCGGACTTCCCTGCGACCGCTTCTGCTTCGAAGGCTTCCTCCCGCAGAAGAAGGGACGTTCCTCCGCGCTCCAGGCGCTGGCGTCCGAGCCCCGCACTATGGTCTTCTACGAATCGCCTTACCGGCTCGAGAAGACGCTGGAGCAGTTTGCCGAGGTGTTCGGGCCCCAGCGGCAGTGCAGCGTGGCGAGGGAAATCTCCAAGCTTCACGAAGAGCACGTGCGCGGCAGCCTGGCAGAGGTGCTGGAGCATTTCAAGCAGACCCCGCCGAAAGGCGAAATCGTTATAATCGTGGCCGGAGCCCCGCAGGCCGTCAAGGCGGAGCATCACAACAAGTACAAGATTGAGAGAGAGATGAGTGGAGAATCAAAAGAAGACTGAGGCGGAGGCTTCTTCCGTCTTCAAAGTCGGAGCCGTCGCGCTCGCATTCCTCATTGTAGGTTATCAGACTGCCCTTTTCGTAAACCGGGCCGCGGAGTCGCGCATAGTCGCCAACCGCGATGTGCCCGACACCGTTTATGTTGTCGACGAGGCCCTGGCGGCGAAGGTGCTGGGGGTAGATGGCGGAGGGTATCACCAGCTCGGGAGTTCGCCCTTTGGGCTCACCCCGCCATCGGCTTCCGCCGACGGTCCCCCCTCTTCCGTGCAGCGGGTGGCTCGTTCCTCCGGCTCAATGCCCTCGGCTGGTGTTGTTGTCAGAAAAACGGCGGACCATCCCGACGGGGCGAGAAAGATTTATGCGTCAGCGCCGACAGCCAAGGCCGGCGAAGACAGTCGCGCCGCGGTTCGCAAAGGACACAGGACCGTGGAGAACTTCCGCTTCAACCCCAACACCGCCAGCATCGAAGATTTCGTGCGGCTGGGGTTTAGCGAGAAGCAGGCTCAAAGCATCATCAACTACCGGTCGAAAGGCGGGCGTTTCAGGCGAAAGAGCGATTTCGCGAAGTCGTACGTGGTGGCCGATTCGGTGTATAAGCGGCTCGAACCCTACATCGTCATTCCCAGGCTGGACATCAACAAGGCGGATTCGGCGGCGTTCGATTCGTTGCCGGGCATCGGCGGGTATTTCGCGCGCAAGATGGTGGAGTACCGCGAACGGCTGGGCGGCTACAGCTGTACCGAGCAGTTGATGGAAATCTGGCATTTCGACCGGGAGAAGTACGACCGCCTCGCCGATTTGATAACCTGCAGCCCCGCCCCGGCCTTCCCGCTGTGGAGCGCCCCCGCCGACACCCTCCGGCTGCATCCCCACATCCGCAGCTGGCAGACTGCCCGCGCCATAGTCCTCTACCGCCAGAACAACCCTCCCGAGCGCCTCACGGTGGAAGGTCTCCACGCCGCCGGCATCCTCACCGACGACCAGG
>JAGABD010000017.1 GCA_017614795.1 Bacteroidales bacterium | reverse complement strand
GCCCCTCAAAGAAGAACTGCACGGTCACATCCTTTCCGTCTTCCACAAAACTTTCCCGCAGGATACCGCTCTGGATATAGAACACGCTGTCCGCCACGGCCCCCGCCGGCAGCAGCACTTCCCGGCGTCCGACAGTCCTTTTCTCAAATGGAATCAGTTGTTGAAGTTTCTGGAGCATGAGTTAGATCTGCTCGATCAATTTCGATTTATCAAATACAAATATACTACTTTTTTCTCGGTCACTTTTGGTCACCTCCCCCGGATTCGGTCATTTTCGGTCACCTTTTCCGGATATTATTTCACCTCACGATTATCCGACTTAACTCACGGGATATCAATATCTTCGGTTATTTAAAACAACCCACGATAGCCACCGATACCTTTGCTCCCGCTCTGGGCACAAGAAAGGCGGCCAAATGGTCGCCTTTCTTGCGTCTTTGTGTCCTATATATAAAAAATCGTTATCTTGCAGAGTCTAGCGATAAAATTATGAAGAGTCTGCTTTACATTTCACTGGCCGCCGTGGCGGCGTTTGCAATCTCTTGCGGCAAGGAAGATAAGGGAAAATCCAAGGGGAAAACCAACGGGGATGTGGTCCAAATCCCTGTGGAGGCTGTAGATCTTGGAATCGAGTGCACCCGTCCGGACGGCACCAAGTACACTGTTCTTTGGGCGGCCTACAACCTGTCCGAAGACGGCTTCGTGAGTGCCGCTGAAGAATGCGGTGACTATTTTGCCTGGGCGGAGACCGTGCCTCATTACGCCAAAGGCCATTCGAAGGACAATCCCTGCACGAGTTGGAGAGAAATCGAAGGGAAAACTATGACAGGCTACGACTGGGCTTCCTACAAGTGGTGTGATGGCAGACAAAACGCTATAACCAAATACTGCTCGTCCGACGATCCCGGTTACTGGGCCGGCACCGGCACTATGGACTATAAACTGGAGCTGGCAGATTACGATTACGCCGACGATGCGGCAAGAAAGATTCTGCACGGCAAGTGGCGCATCCCTACCATAAACGAGTGGTGGGCACTGATAGACAATTGCTCGAAGGAATGGACCACGCGGAATGGCGTCACCGGTCTCAAGCTTAGCGCAACGGATGGCGCCAGCATATTTCTCCCTGCCGCAGGCAACCGTAATTATGATGCTTTCAACGGCGAAGGCGTCCAGGGCACGTACTGGACTTCTTCCCTTCATCCGCAGAACCCCAACAACGCATACACCTACGTGTTCACTGGCAACAATCCACACTCAAGTTACCAGGCCCGTATGAACGGCTCCTCCATCCGTCCCGTCTGGGTATCTGAATGAAAAGGGCGATTTGCATATTTGCAGGCCTGATGGCCGTCTGCGCGGCCTTCGGGCAATCCTTTCTGGAGAGCGTATACCTTTCCACCGACAAGGGCATCGAGAGCGTCTACGCCAAAGGCGAGACGATAAAGGTGTATGCCGATGCCGACAGGCAGGTGCCGGCGCTGATGAAAATCTACCGCAACGGCAAGCTGCAAAGCGCGGGCGAAGTGCAGTTGCAGGCGGGAAGGACCGAAGTTTTCAGCGCTTCCTACGATGAAGCCACCGCGCTGATGATACTGCTTGCCAATCCCTCTAACCTGAAAGATTCGACCACGGTGGGAGCCGTAGTAGCGCCCGAAGAATTTCTACCCGGATTCGACGAGCCGGCTGACTTCCGCGACTTCTGGGACGGACAGCTCAAGCGGATGCGGTCGCAAAAGATGAAGGTGAAACTCATCCCCGTGGAAGTCCCCGGCAAAGACGGCGAGAAATACATTTGCTACGACCTCGAGATAAATTGCCTCGACTTCCGCCCGGCAAGAGGGTATCTCGCCCTGCCCCGCAATGCCAGGAAGCACAGCCTCCCCATCGCCATCTACGCGCACAGCGCGGGGGCTCTCACGGCACCCTACACCAAGGCAAGCGTGCAGAGGGCGGTAAGTTTCGCCAAGAAGGGAGGAGGCGCCATCGCCCTGGACATCAATGCCCACGGCATTCTCAACGGGCAGGACGACGCCTACTACGAAGCGCTCGAGAAAGAGCTCAACGGCTACGCATACTGGCCTGTAACGGGCCACGAAAGATTCTATTTCAGGGGGATGTTCCTTCGCCTGGTGCGGGCACTCGACTATCTGTGCACACGCAAAGAATGGGACGGCAAGAGGGTTCTGGTGACCGGCGGGAGCCAGGGCGGAGCGCAGAGCGCGGCGCTTGCGGGACTCGACCCGCGCGTGACGATGGTGGTAGTCGACGTGCCTGCGCTGTGGGATGCCGGCGGCATTCTGAGAGGTCGCGCGAGCAGGCTGGAACGCTGGGGCGTCGACACGCCTGCGAAAGACATTCTGCCCTACTACGACGCCTGCAATTATCTGCGATACTACAAGGGAGGACTGGTGGTGAACGTGGGTCTCATCGACCTTATCTGCCCTCCGGCAAGCGTATGGTCCGCCTTCAATGTCTGCCCCTCCGAATCGAAGGTCATCCACCCCTGCGCCTGGAAAGGGCACTCCGGCAAATACTCGATCCCCGGCCGCGAAGAACGCTCCCGCCTGCGGCAGGAAATGAATAAATACCAGGAAGACGCTATCGAGTCCTACCTGCGTTAGAACTAAACCTGCGGTTTCCAGATGCTTTCATCAGATCTCTCGGATCTTTCCGTCGCTCATGAAGAAGTAGGTGCAGTCGAACGTGCCGGTGCCGCCGCCGGTTTCGACATAGTACTTGAGCTCGTAGACTCGCCCCATCTTCATTCCCAGGCTCGCCCATTTTTTAAAGTGCGCGTTAACGTCGATATGGCCGCTTTGGCGTGCGGTCCTGCGGACTGAAAAATACTGAGGGAACGTATTCGTGCCGCTAATGGATGACGCCTGAACTCTGGTGTTCTGATAGACATCATACGTGTCGCCATCTAGCTCAAATTCACCTTTTTTGTTACCGAGGACATTGGTCCCCGGTTTGTTGAACCAGTCGTCGAGAATAAAGAATTCGACGAGAGGATCCAACGTCCATCCGTGGATGCCTATGTAATCATAGCCGCCTGCCGATCCGGTCCTGCCGTGCCGGAAATAGCAGTCATACTGCATTTCATCCCAATACGTGGCCGAAGAATCTCCATAATAGTATCCGACGCCCACATAAAAACTGTTTGTCCCGCTCCAAATGGCTTTGAACGTGCCGTTGTCGTAGTATGTCACTGAATTATTGCCGCCTGAATACCAGAGTACTCCCTTCCAACCGGTCTCGCCAAGCGAAAACTCCGTGGACTGGTTGTTCCTCCCATTCGTCGTACGCCCGCTTCCTATATGCCCCATCTCGTCGGTGGCTGGGTTACGGTCTTTCACGCTGACGGAAACCCAGCTGGAAATCTCCCCGACAGTAGCCACGATATTGCACTTCCCCTTACCTGTAGCAAGAACACGGCCTGTGGCATTCACCTTTGCGACCGCGGGGTCAGAGGAACTCCAAACGGCAGTCTGCGCATCGACCTCGCCGGACCGGCTCTCGACAGTTAGAGAAAACTCTTCTCCAACCGACACCGCCAAGTTGGGCGCGCCGGAGATGACAAGGATTGTTTGCTCCGGTTCGGCTTCGCGCCCGCCTACCGGGTGATGTTTCTTCTTGCAGCCCGTCGCAATCAACGCCAGGGCCGCCAACGCTATCAATACTATTCTTTTGGTCATAATTCTAACTTACATTAACCACCCGTAAAGATGGAATTAAACCTGGGGTTTCCAGATGCGGAACCTGCCGCAGAGGTGGAGCATGGCGAGGTAATGGACCAGACCGTCGTAGTAACGGTACTGGCCGGTCATGAATTTTTCATCCCAGGCCATTTTGAGATTCTTCTTTATTATCTCATCGTAGCCATTCTGGCCCATAAGCGCGTAGCAGGCCACAGCGTTGCAACCTATCTCGCCCGTGGTGTAGGATTCTGAAGCATTGGAGCCGTCCCAGTTGAAACGGGCATGCCTGTAACCATCCTTCTCGAAGAAATCTATGATACGCTTTGCCATTTCGGTTTGCCTGGCCGCATCCACGCCGAACAGGTAGTAGTCCGCCCCGAAATTCATCGCGCAGCGCATAGCTTCGACATAATACTTTTCCGAGTTGGAGATATAACTGACACTGTGTGGCGTACCGTCGAAGTTGGCGCACTCCGGGAACAGACCGGAGCTTGCATTGGAACTTTTATATAACTGAGTGCGCGCAGCGCTGACCGTACTTTCCCATTTGTCTTGATTCGTCTCGGTCCAGCGGACAAACAATTCGAGAAATGCCGGCAGGGAGTTTGCCGGACACGTGAAATTCATTTCGCTGGAAATCGGCAGGAATGCAATAACATAGGACGAAGAATTGAAGAGATTGTGCTGCTGATTCTCCCACATTTGTTTGAGAATAACCTGCGCTTCGTCCATATACTGCCCGTCGTTCCAGTAGTTTGCCGCGAAGAGCAGTGAGGCAATGAAATACATTTCCGCATTGGGGTGGGGATTTTCATCTGCGATCGAACCGTTCGTAGAACAAATCCCGGCAAAAAAACCATTCCAAGCGCCACTCCTGCGCCACATATGGTTCTTGGTCCACCTCCAGAGCTTGTCGAATTCTTCTTTGTGGTCAGTCTGGACGCAAATCATCATTCCATACGCCATGCCGTCGGAATATACGCTGTTCTCCGCGACATTCAGAATATATGCCTCATTGCCGCTGTCGAAGTAGACCTTTTGTTCGTTGCTGCCTTTGAAGTAATGGTTCCACATCGCATCCAGTTTGGTAGCAATTTCCGCATCGGTCTTATTGAGATATGTCTTGAACGGGCTGGTGTAATCGCCGGTGTAATACGCCCCGGAATACTCGTCAATCTCCTGTGTGGGGCCGCAGTAGGGCCCTTCGGGCTGCCCTTGGACCTGCTCCTGTTTTCCCTTTTGACTATCAGGCTGATGGCGTGTCTTCCCGCAGGCCGATGAAAGAAGCGCCAGCGCGGACACGACAGGAACCAGCAATAATGAACGTCGGATTCCCATATGAATGAAGTGTTCTAGAATCTGTAGCCCATACCGACACGGGCGCCGAAATAGTTCATTCCGAAGCCGAGTTCGAAAAGACCGAACAGCCTGCGTCCGCCGAATTCAGTGCCGATAGGGTTGATCTGGACATCGGGCACTACCGAAAAACCGCCGGACACGGAGAACATAGCGCCCGCCTCGAGGGTACCGTACAGTTTGAATGCAGGGTGGTTGACATAGTTGCAGCGTCCCACCACGGTGAGAGGAAGCAGCACGAGAGAAGTTCTGCTGCCATCTTTCACGGTGCCGTCCGCCTTTCTAACCCTGCCAGCAAGGCCGCAATAACCAAGGCTCGCGCCCACCGACCAGCGGTCGTTGAACGAATACATGCCTTCGACTGCCATATAGGGAGGGAAATCGAGTTCCGCCTTTTCGCCGGCATCTTCGTCGGCCGAAAGGGCTTCCGCAATCCCGAGCCAGGGCAGGAGGATATACGGAACGGAAGGGATATATGCTGCGGATCCACGGATTACCCAGTTGGAGTGAGGGTCTTCACGGAGTCCGGCAAGCGCCGGGACAGCCAGCGCAAGCAGGATGAATGCGGTTAAAAGTTTCTTCATAATCGTTATCGTTACTTTTGCAAAGTTAGCAAAAGTGCACAAAATTCACATACTATTCGTATATTTGACATTTGTACCACATAATTGTAGCCCGAAGGGCAGTATATGATAACCAAACTATTTTATCAAAGCCCCTCCATTGAGGCATTGGACATTCAGGCGGAGGGATTCCTGTGCGGCAGCGACGTTGTTGCCGGACGCCCCGATTACGGTTCCGCCGTAGAAATAGAATGGTAGTTGAAAGACGTTTATGAGAAGACTGGCATACATATTCGCGTTCGCGGCGTTAGTGCTCTCCTGCGCAAAAGAGGAGGAGATGAAGCCCTCTGCGGAGGTCCGCACCTATGAATTCAGCCTTGCGGCGGACAGACAGGAGGATGAAGCGCTGGCAAAGGCCCTTTCGCTCGTCGGCAAGACTCTCACCGTGTCGTGGAATGCGGGCGATGCCCTCAGCGTATACAACTGCTCCCAGGGCGCGATGCTGGAAGGCAGCCTCGTCACGCAGAATACCGGCAAGACCAATGTCTGCTTCTCGGGCAGTCTCACCGGCGTGGTAAAGGCCGGAGACATCCTCGAACTCCGCTGGAACTGCGCCGACTACAAGAACCAGGACGGCACCCTCGACTACATAGCGACCCACTGCGACCACGCTACGGCGAAAGTTACCGTATCCTCCGTGAGCGGCAACAGGATCAAGGTGAACCAGACGGCGAACTTCGAAGCGCATCAGGCTATACTCAAGCTCTTCCTCAAGCAGCCTGACGGCACCCCCTTCAACGCCAGCCTCCTGTTCTTGAGCGCCCGCAACGTCGTATCCTGGAAGGGCGCGACGCGCGTGCAGGCCGACTACAGTTTCGAAGACCTCGGCAGCTATGCCTACGACATCTCCTTCAGGCGCATCGCCGACCATTATGAGGAAAACGGCGGCACAGGAGTGGTGTTCATCGCCCTGCCGGAAGGCAAGAGCCTCGACGTGAAGGTCGCCGCGGTGGAAGCCACCTCTCTCGACACCTATACGAAGGAAAAGGAAGAAGCCAACCTCGACGCCGGCAAGTATTACGAGATTTCGATGCCTCTGGTCGCCCCCGTGGAGAAGCACGTATCCGCCCCCGCAGGCTGGAAGAGCCACATCTTCGACGACGACCTCTTCTACGAATACATCGATTCCACCTCCGGAGTCAAGTCCTATTACCTCAAGAACGAGGTCCTCGGCTTCGACAACTCCCAAACCCTATACTTCACCGGCAACGAATTCACCGACGACGAGCGGTTCCTGGTGGCCAACGTGTCCATGAACGAGTGGAGCGGAGTCACGCAGAACAGGAAAGGAATGGTGATCGACCTCGCCACAAGGAAGAAATACATCTTCCCCTCGACCAACAACTGCTACCCTTATCTGGACCCGGAAACCGACCAGCTGTACTACTGCACTACCAGGAACAGCGGCAGCGACGCGGTGTTCTACCGAATCGACCTGCTCCGCAATCCGGAATATGCCCACGAACTCGCGCACTTCCCCTCCGAAATCATCCCCACGGGCGTGAGCAAACCGATCAAGAGGATGCTCAACCATATCACACTCACTCCGGACAAGCGCAAGGTGTTCATCGACCCCCAGATATCCGACGGCACCAACACGACCTATTATTGGGGACTCATAAACCTTTATACCGGCGAATGGGACCAGTGGGGCTCGAGTCCCGACAATTTCACCCACGGACAGACGAACCCGGTGCACGAAGACGAGGCGCTGATGGCTCTCGATATCAGCAGTTCGCAGATGTATGCGGACGACGGCGCCTACGAGGGGGCCGGCACATACAAGCGCATGTGGTATATGAAGAAGAACTGGCAGCAGCTCATCCAGCCGGATCCCAGGACGACGACGAACAATTACGCCAGCCACGAAGGATGGGCCGCCGACGGAGACGTAGTATACTGGTGCTCCAGGGGCATGCACAAGCGCAACATCCGCACCAACGCCTACACCACGGTTTGGGACAGGGAGAGCAGCTATCTGGCGGCATCCCACTGCAATCCGACCGTCGACATGAAGTATTGGACCTTCGACAACAACAATTCCCCGAAGAGGAACAACAGCTCGTACTCGGCCTACAGGGGCTGTCCCTGGGACATCCACTTCTACAACACCGTTTCGAAGCGGAGGATAGCGATATACAGCACGAGGCCGGCGATTACCGACAAGAGCCACGCCTCCAACCTTCACCCGGACCCGCACCCCCACTTCGTGTGCAACGACAAGTACATAGTATGCACGGTCGCGGGAGGCACCGACACGCCCAGGCATAACCTGCACTGGAGCATCACTCCGGTGGCACAACTCTTAGAAATGTCAAAATAAACAACCGATATGAAAAAGATTATCCTTCTTTGTCTTGCCGTTCTGATTGGCGTAGTTGCCATCTCCTGCAAAAAAGAGAAAGTTGAGACCAAACAAGAAGTCAAGGTCAATATCAAGACCATCCTGGTCTCCGAGGTCTATCAGATCTATAAAGAGTCCGAGAGCGGATTCATCCCGGTCGATCTGACTCCCAGCAGTGCCAATCTTAAAAAGCACGCTAGGGTCACCTGTGAGCCCGAAGATGTGATCGATTTCACTGTGGCGGACGACGGAATTACCGTCACGCCTAAGAAAATCGGTGACGCCACGCTTACCATCACCCCGAAATATGGTGACGGCAAATCTGCAGAATGCCTGGTGAGCGTCGTGAACAACCCCGCGCTGCCTTCTTCGATAAGCATAGTCAGGGACGATCACTTCGTAGATGGCAGACTTGAACTTGCGGCCAACGACACCTATCAGCTCAAGGCCATCATCAAGAATGCGGCCGGGGAGGTAACGACCGATTATCAGCCTGCGTTCAACCTTGTGCCTTATAGCATGGAGGGCCTCTCCGGACTCGAATTGGGTGCGGACGGCACGCTCACCGTAAGTTCAGCCACAGGCCAGGGCGAAGCAGAGTTGTTCATTACCGTCGGCGTTGTGGGATTTACCAGGATCAACGACCACGTCATGGCCGACGTTCTGCCTATTCCTACCAAGATTAAAGTGAACTTCACCGGCAAATACACCCTGAACGCCGATAAGGAACTCATAATCAAGAAAGGCGCATCCGCTCCCTTCACGGTTGCCACCGAACCGGCAAATGCCATCAAGCATCTTACCGCAAGCACCAGGTACGCCTCAAAGGCTACTGTCACTCTGGAAGGAGATTCCGGTACCGTAACTGCGGGCGCTTCTAGTTCTGCCACTCCGGTCTCGCTCACTTTCAGTTCTCCCTACAACACCGACATTACCGAAACCTACCAGATTTACGTAGTGGATTACGATGCAGACGACGTAAAGGAAGGCGACTGGGTGTACAGCAACAAATTCGACTTTATGTCTATGGACTGCGGATTGAGGCTCGCCGGGGCTTCTCCCATCTACGTGAACGCTCAGGGCAAGAGGTCAACCACTCCGCTCGCTCATCCGGGATTGAACCCTACGGGCAGGTACAATTATGTTGGTGTTATTGTATCCACGGTACTTCCTCAGAACGATGATTTCCTAGGCTGCAGCCTGCTCGCGCAGTGCAAGAGCAGTTCTTCCGCCACGGGTCTGTATGAATATAAAGATTTCAGAAAGAGCAAGCTCTGCGGTTTCACGAACGCCAAGTCCGTCCACGCACTGGTCGTAAAGAAGAACGAGGTAGTGGAGCAGAAGTGGCAGAAAGAGAATTGTGAGCTTGCGGGCCAGGGAGATATTCAATTGCCCAGGCAGAATGCACCCTTCTTTACTTTCAGCCCGGAACAGGCGGATTATTGGACCGGCCAGTACAATATGTCGACGAATCCTCAGGATCATCATACTTGCATTTACAATAGCTGCGGCTTCCTTTCCCATCTTCTTATGAGGTATTATTCCCTGAAGAAGGAACAGTATATGGTCAATCCCGTAATGTGCATCAATAGTATTGAAGCTTTCAACGACGTGCCTAAGATTTCGGACGGTAAGGGTACCACGGGATGGTTCCTGCCCGGCGATTATGAATTCCAGAAATTCGGCATCTATGCAGCCATAGTCAACGCCTCCCTGAAGGCCTCGACCGGCACATCATCGCTTGCCACTATCAGTGCAGACTGCGCTTTATCCGGAAGCTACTGGACCACCCTTGAGGAGTATAAAGACTACGTGTTCAAATACACCGTTTCGTCCAATACGGCAACAAGGAGCGAGGTGATGAAGAACACCGCAGCCTACACCAGAGCATTCCTCTATCTGTAGGATTTATACCTTATATATAATGAAGACCGGGGCCTGAGCTCCGGTCTTTATTTAGTATTAACACGGGGTGATTAATCCCAGGTCCAGAGACCGAGGCTCCTGAGGCCTGCGGCAACCCATTCCGCCACCTTCTGCGCACCCTTGTCGGTGAGGTGGGTGTAATCCGGATTGCTTGCGGTGCTGCCGTCGACGCGCTTGTTGGTCACATAGTAAGGATCCGAAGCTTCCCTCGAGCCGAGCGCGGTGAGCCAGTCGTAAGAGATCTGCTCCACGTCGATGAGGTCGGTGCCGGTTTCCGTTGCCACCGCGCGCATGGAGGCAGGATAATCGTGCAGGGTGCGGTTGCATTTGCCGTCGCTCGTGAAGAAGTCGCGGTTGACGCTCGTTACCAGCACGGGGATGCCGCCCTTCGCCTTGGTGTCGTTGATCATCTTGCGTAGGTTCTCCTGATACGAAGAATTGGCGATGGGCTGGCTATTGTCGTCGTAAAGGTATTCCCAGGGATGCGTAATCCTTGCCGAGTTTGCGCTGCCCTTGTCCTTGTCGTCGTTGTGGCCGAACTGGATGGTGACGATGTCGCCCGTGGCGATGCCGGCAACCAGGGTAGCCCATTTGCCGGACTCGAGGAAGGACCTGGTGCTTTCGCCGCCAACGGCGTGGTTGTTCACCTGAACACCTCCGCCGAGAGCCGCGTTAAGGCACTGCCCCCAACCCGTCTGAGGAGCGGAAGCGGCCGAATACTCGGTGCAGGTGGAGTCGCCCGCGAGGTGGAGCGCCGGCTTGCGCGCAGGAGCGACAGCGTTGTCGTCCCTGGTCCACTCGAGAGGCCAGTAATGCACATTGAGGGTGTTGACGGCGGGATTCCTGTGGAACAGGTACACCCTTGCCGCCTCGTCGATTCCCTCGAGGACATCCTTGGTTATCGTGAACGAAATCCAGTATTTCGCATAGGCATCCGAGTATATGTTCGAGTCGGTACGATTCACGGTCTCGCATCCGTCAGTATACTCTTCGGGCGTAATGCTCTGAAGAATGCTTGCTTCGGTGACACCGTTCTTCTTGGTGATAATGGCAAGATAATATGTCGGTACCCTCACGTTATACCCTATGACATTGCCATCCGTATCCTTGACCGCATCACGGCTGGCGCTGGTACCATAGAACCGAAGAGTTCCGGGCCTGTTGATCTTGAACGAGAAGTACCTCGACGCGGGGATGATGCTGGGATACTCGGTAGTCCACTGGCTTGCCACTTTCTGGCTGAGAACCTTATTGCCGCCATGGTTCATTGCGCCGGTTCCTTCAACACCTCCGTAGGTGATGCCGTCCACAACGACCAAGGGGATGTTGTTGCTGCCGTCGACGTTGAATTTCGACTTGGTGATACTTGCCTTATGCGTCGCCCCGTTGTTCAGGCCGTAATCGTACGCCTCGGGATCGTTGGGCCAGATGGTCACCCACTTGGCCGAAGGCACAGCGCTTTCGTAGAGCAGGAAGTTACCGTTGCGGGGCACCGCCAGAGATTTGGCGTTAGTCAGTTCCGCATACTTGTTAGCTTTGCGGAAAACCAGTTTGAAGCCGCTTGCGTATGTGCCTGGGAGCACGCAGAAATAATAGGTCTGTCCGGCCGTGAAGGGGCCTTCGAGAGAAAGCGAATCCACAGGGTCGTTTACTGCGAGGATGCTGGGAGCGCCGTCGTTCCAGTCGACCTGCACCTTGCCCGCGAGGGGCTCGTGTCCCTGAGAAACCAGCGACAGTCCCGTCACGCCCTCGTCCATAACCTTGACGCCGAGGATGGCGCCTACATTCCTGAACTTGAGTACAGTCGAACCGGAAGCCTTGGCCACGGCGACGTTCGCCCTGGAGCCGAAACTGCCCGCGACGGCGACTCCCTGGGCCACGGGGATTTCAGCGGTAATGACGCCGCCCGAAATCGTCGCGCTTGCCTGACGGGGCGAAAGCGCGTAATAGGTGTCTGTCAATCCCGCGACTCCGACGAATGTCGCGTTGAGGCCACCGTTGGTGACGCTCTGCACGTTCGCCAGGGTGTTGCTGCCGTTGGCACCCGCGAAAATGCTGATGCTGTCGGTCTCGTCCCAGAGAATCCTGAAATTCTGGTCGAGGGCGGTCTTGCTGAGACCGTCGTCCTGGACAGCGGTGAAAACGATCTTCTCGCCTGCGGCGGGTTTGGTTTGCTGCAACTCCTTGGTGCAGCCGACGGCGGATGCCAGTACGAGCATCGCGCCGAAAAGTGTAGTCAATCTTTTCATTGTCTTGCTCATTTTATTGCCATCCGTTTGCGTCATCATACGCTTCCTGGTCCAGGAAGACTTCTCCGAGGGGCGAATCGCATAGAGGCGCCTGCTCCTCGAACTCCATCACCCTGACGTCGGGCGACGGGTACTTCATTCCATTATAATCCATATTAAATAAGGTAGTTTAGTATACCCAAAGTCCGATGTTCTTCAGGCCGTCTGCAATCCAACCGGCGACAAGCTGCGCGCCTTCGAGGACCAGGTGGGTATTGTCGTTGTCCACGCCCACTCTCTTGTTGACGACGTAGTAATCTTCGGAAGCGGCTTCGCCAAGTTTGCCGAGCCACTGGAAAGAAATCTCTTCAAGGTCGATGACGGGAGTTCTTGTATCGCCTCCGGCCGTGCGCATCGCGTTGGGATAATCCCCGTGACTGCGCGCCAACACTCCGGCATCGCTGAAATTGCGCCTGCTCATAGGGGTTACCAGAACGGGGCTGCCGCCTTTGGTGCGGACTTCGGAAGCGAACTTTTTAAGATTGGCGCTGTAGACGGATGTCGTCGTGCCGTGAGCCGCATCGGTCTTTTCGTCGTTATGACCGAAGTTGATGATCACTATATCGCCCGTATCCACCTGGGCAAGGAGTTCTTCCCATTTGCCTTCATCGATGAAAGACTTGGTGCTCTCTCCGCCGACAGCGAGATTGACTACCTGGACACCATCGCCAAGCGCGGCGCCGATGCACTGTCCCCAACCCGTCTGCGGAGCGGCCGACTCTGCATACTCGGTGCAGATGGAATCGCCCGCGAGCAGGAGCTTGGGCTGCTGGGCCGGAAGTCCGTAGCCCGCCTGGATTATGGTAAGTGTCTTTACCGCGTTGCCGCAGGTAATGGAAAGCGTGGCTTTCGCATCCTGGTAATTGGGGTTCGCAGTGGCGGTGAAGGTCACCGTATTCTCAGCACCCTTCGAGCCGGATGTCGGAGTGGCGGTGAGCCAGGCGTCGGAAGACTTGGCCTTCCAGGCCCTGTTGGCCATAAACGACACCGAGCCGGAGCCTCCGGTACGCTCGAAATTGAACTCGACTGTCGAGCCGCTCATAGATATCTTTCCGGGAAGAGGTCCGGTGGAACCCGGATCGGGGGTCAGTTTCTTCTCGCCGCAGGACAGCGCCGCCATAGCGGCAAGCAGGAGAATGGTTATAGTTTTAAACTTCATAAAAAGTGGATATTTTTACAAATATAGCAATATTTGTAGATAAAAAAACGGGGTCGGCTAAAAACCGGCCCCGTTCGGGTTCCTAAGCGATGCTTAGTCGTTCAGGCTGAAGCGCTTGAAGGCGACGACCTTGGCGTCCTTGTCGGCTGCCGCGATGGCTGCCTTCACGGAAATCTTGCCGTCTCCCATCTGGTACTCCTGCTCTACGAGAGTCTGCTCCTTGAAGAACTTCTGCAGACGGCCGTTCGCGATGTTCTGGATCATCTGCTCGGGAAGGCTTGCTGCCTTCTGTTCGCCGACGGTCTTGATGATTTCGCGGGCCTGGTCCGCCTGTGCCTCGGTGAGCCAACCCTTCGCGGTGTTCGAAGCGATATGGTCTTCGCTGTCGACGTGGGCGGGGTTGATGCCGGCCTTCTCGAGGGCTGCGTTCACAGCCTTGCGCACAAGCTCTTCCTTGGTCTTCTCGATGGCGATCTTGAGCTCGCTGTCGATCACCTCCTGGCTGCAATCCTCAGGGGAAATTGCCACGGGGTTCATCGAAGCGACCTGCATCACGACACCCTTGCCGAGTTCGGCGGGAACTTCCTTGTTGAAGCCCACGAGGGCGCCGAGTTTGCCGTTGAGAGTATGGATGTAAGAAGCCACGAAGGGAGCCTCCACTTTAGCGTAGTAAGCGATGACGGTCTTCTCGCCGGACTTGCCGGTCTGCACCTCGATTGCTTTCTCGACGGTGGTTCCGTCGGGAAGGGTGCAGGCGAGGAGAGCCTGGGTGTCAGCGGGGAGATTGGCGATAGCCACATCTGCCACTGCAT
>JAGABD010000016.1 GCA_017614795.1 Bacteroidales bacterium | reverse complement strand
TCTGGGTTTCGCCGCGGGTGAAGATGGCGCTTCCGTGTGCGTAAGGGAGATAGTCCACTTCGCACCAGATGGGGCGCACGTCAGCGCAGTGGCGGCCGTCGAGGCGGATGCCTTCGTCGAGGATGAGGTTGCGCATGGCTTCCTTCTCCACGTCGTGATAGTAGCGCTCCACCATGGGGGCCTTCACCTCGAGTTCTTCCTCGGGGATGGTTGCAAGGAATTCTTCCTTGATGGCCTTGAAGCCGTCTTCACGCTCGTGCTTGGGCTTCGCGCTCTTTGCGAGGGCGTAGCACTTGTCGTAGCAGGCGGCCTTCACAGCCTTGCGGAGATCCTCGTCCTCTTCGTCGTGAGGATACTCGCGCTTTGCGCCGTCGGTTCCGAGCTCGTGCATGAGCTCTTTCTGTACGCGGCAGTGCTTCTTTATTTCTTCGTGAGCGACCTTGATAGCCTCAAGCATGTCGGCTTCGCTCACTTCCTTCATCTCACCTTCCACCATCATGATGTTCTCTTCGGTGGCAGCCACCATCAGTTCGATGTCGGCGTCCGGCATCTCGCTGAAGTTGGGGTTGATGCGCCACTGTCCGTTCACGCGGGCAACGCGAACCTCGCTGATAGGGCCTCCGAACGGAAGGTCGGAGGTTGCAAGGGCGCAGGAGGCTGCCAGGCCGGCAAGTGCGTCGGGCTGGATGTCCTTTTCTGCGGAGATGAGGTTGATGTAAACGAATACTTCGTTGTGGAAATCATCCGGCCAGAGGGGCCTGATGGGCCTGTCGACCAGGCGGGCGATGAGCACCTCGTAATCCGAGGGTTTGCTCTCGCGCTTGAGGAAGCCTCCGGGGAAGCGTCCTGCCGAATAATACTTCTCCCGGTAGTCTACCTGGAGGGGAAGGAAATCCGTTCCTTCTTTCACTTCGTCGGCAGCGGTTACCGTTGCGAGCAGCATTGTGCCACCCATCTTCACCACTGCGGAGCCGGCGGCCTGCTTGGCCAGTTTGCCGGTCTCGATCTCGATTGTCCGTCCGTCGGGCAATACGATTGTCTTGTTGATTACGTTCATTACTTCTTTTTTCGTCTATGCTCCGGGGGACCGTCCCGCCGGGCTTGTTGTTGTGGCCGTTGGGCCTATTGGTTTTGTTTTTGCTTCGGGCTTTGACGCCGTCTGCCGTATCGTTTGCGGCACTGGGCCGCGGGTTTTTTAAAAAGGAGGGGGACGGGTCCGCGGATGTGCGGCTCCATCCCCCTTCGTCAGCGTTTTCTATTTTTTATCGGCGCAGACCAAGGTCCTTGACGATCTTACGGTATCTCTCGATGTCGATTTCCTTGAGGTAATCAAGGATCTGACGTCTTTTACCTACGAGGCGAAGAAGACTGCGGCGCGTCACAACGTCCTTCTTGTTCTTCTTCACGTGCTCCGTGAGGTGATTGATACGGTAGGAAAATAGAGCAACTTGACTCTCAGGAGAGCCGGTGTCAGTATTGGACTTCCCGTACTTCGCGAAAATCTCCTGCTTTTTCTCAGGCTGTAAATACTCTGCCATTTCGCAAATAATTAGTTGTTAATAATCTTACTCCCCGCGCACATACGCGAAAAGCGCTGCAAAGATAGACATTTTTTTGAATAACGCAATAACTTCCGCCGCCTTTCCTCTCCGCGTTGGGCAAAGGGCTACCGGGGTATATTAGGGGCGGGCCCCTAATAGTGCAGCCGACGGGCTGCTGGCAGGCAAAAGTGCCTGCCAACCCGAAACGCTCTCGCACGGCGGCTCGTCCTTGCCCTGTACTCGTTCCCCGTCATTGCCGACCGGATCGGCAATCTTTTGGGCGAGGTCTGCTGAATTGCCAGGGACCTCGCCCAGTGAAATGGCATTACAGGTACTTCTGAGCCACATTGGGTGGGCGAGGTGTCGGCCTAAAAAACAGACCTCGCCCAGAACTGTCATCCTGAACGGAGCGAAGAACCGAGCCTTGCGAGCTATGCGACTGTAAGGAGCAAATCTCAGCGTTGATGGATAGTGAGTTAGCTATCTACTTGTGTTTCCTATTGATTATCCTTATATTGCGAAAAAATTCGCAACGAAAAAATTCGGAATATCAAAACCCTTTCCCTTTCATAAAGAAACCAGGAAAGTGCATTTAAACGTATTGTTTTGGACCGGCGGTATTTTTTGAAAATCGGAGCGGCGGGGGCTGGGGGGGCGGGGCTCGCGGGGTGCGGGCTCATCGAGGGCCGCAACAAGCCCAGGGCGTACAAGGTGAACGGCAGCAACCGAATGAAGCTGAGCTGGGAGCCGTATGAGCTGCAGCTCAGGCACACATTTACGGTGGCCACTGCGTCGCGCACGACCACCCCGGACGTGCAGGTGCGCATCGATTACGACGGGTTCACCGGATGGGGCGAAGCGAGCATGCCGCCCTACCTCGGGCACACGGTGGAGAGCGTCTGCAAGAGCCTGGCGCGCATCGACCTCGGGCAGTTCGACGACCCCTTCAAAATCGAGGACATCCTCGCCTACATCGACTCGCTCGGGGGCATCGCGGCGCCTGCAAAGGCGGCGGTGGACATC
>JAGABD010000114.1 GCA_017614795.1 Bacteroidales bacterium | reverse complement strand
GCCCCGGACCGCGAGAGGCACCAGTCGCTAGGCCCGGCACCAATCAGCGAGGCCTGGCCAGCCCCCGCCCCGGACTTGCACCCGAGCACCCCGACCGACCCCCAGCTGCCCTGGCCGGCCCCGGGCTCAATCAGTACTCCAGCAACACCCCGTTGAGCCAGACGTTGGGCCACCAGGTGAGGCGGCAGGGGGATTTGCGGCTGACGACGATGTCCTGCAGGGCCATAGTCGCCTCCTCCGGGGTGAGGATCTGCTCGGCGGCGAGGGGATTCTTCCACTCGAGCATAAGCACCAGGCCGTTGTTGGTCTTGTCCGGGCAGACGCTGAAAAGTTCCATCTCGCCCTTCTTGTACCGCAGGATGGTGCGCTCTTCTCTCCGGAACGAGCGGAGCTCGAAGATGTCGGCCCCGAAGAGCGGCACGAAGTCGTACAGTTCCGAGATCCCCGCAAGCTGTGGCTGTTCGCCTTCAAGCGGTAGGACTGCACGGGCGATGTTGCCTGAAGGAATGCCGGCGCCGAAGTTCCGGAATGCGAAAACCGTCGCGTGCGCCCCGACGACAATATGGTCGTGAGGCACCTTGGTCGAGCGGTAGTCGTTGCAGGTACTCTTCAGCAGGGAAGTAAATATCTCCAGTTGCGTCAAATTCAGTTTGTTGCTCATAATCAATTAGTTATTCATTTCTTGCGAAGCAAAGTTAGCCGCGGCTTCTGCCAAAAACCGGCATCTCGAAAAAACATAAATAACTATTTGAAAACCTTTAACCTTTTTTAACACTTTTCGTTTGGAATGCCGCTGGGCAACCCCTACATTTGCCGCCGCTATGATAAACGACAGTCAAACCAACAAGGTGTACCTGGCCGAGGGCTTGAGTCACTACGAAGAGGCCTTCGGCAATCTGCGCGAAGCGCTGGAAGAGAGGAGCATCGCGACCGCAATTCTACCTCGCACAGCATCGGAAAAGCACGTTTGGGCGCGGGATTATATGCCCCTGCAGTTGCGAAAGGGGGCCTTCCTTCTCTATGAGTATCTCCCTGATTATCTGAAAGATAGCGAGGAGTATATCCCCGACTTCCGGGCGATCGCAAAGGACCTGGGGCTGGATTGCGCGACGACGGACATCGTGCTGGACGGGGGCAATGTGGTGAAGTGCGGCGGCAAGTTCATCCTGACCGACAAGATCTTCGCGGAGAACCCAAAGTGGTACAGGCTGGCGCTGGTGGCGGAGCTGGAGAGGCTCCTGAAGGCGCAGGCTGTCATCATCCCCTGGGACCGTTACGAGATGTTCGGCCATGCCGACGGGATGGTGCGATACATTTCGGGCTCGCGGGTGCTGCTGAACGATTATTGCGACTTCGACCCGTATCTGCGCGAGCGCCTGCTGAAGTGCCTGAGGCCGCATTTTGAGGTGGAGGAGCTGGAGTTCGACGTACCGCGGCGCAACAGGCTGAGCTGGGCCTATCTGAACTTCCTGCAGGTTGGAAATTGCATCTTCGTGCCGGGTCTGGGCGCCCGGGAGGACGCTCTTGCCGTGCGGCAGCTTCGGCATTTCTTCCCCCGCTCCGAGGTTGTCCAGATCCAGGGTTGCGCCCCTCTGGCCCGCGACGGTGGGGCGCTTAATTGCGTGAGCTGGAATATCCTGGCCTAGTCTTTCTTGCGCCAGAGCCCGGGGTAGCGGCGGTCCCAGAAGCGGGTTTTGTCCCAGTAGCGGGAGAAGGGCTCTTCGGGATGCGCGCGCCAGTGGCGGCGTTCGATGTCGTCCAGGTTGATGTCGTAGGGGCTCGAGACGCCGGTGATGATGTACTTGTCGGGCCAATCCCATTCCACGCAGCGCGTGAGCTCCCTCTCCAGCAGTTCCAGAAGCTCTTCCTTGTCCAGCCTCATAATGCGCAGCGCGAGCGGCCAGTACCTGTACGGCACCATACGCTCCTTGGCGTTCATCATATACTCCAGATAGCGGTAGATGGCCCATTGCACGGCGTCCAGCCGGTCGGCATCGTCGGTGTTCTGCACATAGATGTTCACGGCGTCGGCAATGCGCCCGCCCCTTGCCACGAACACCCCCAAGTCTAGGATCTTCTCCTCGAGATCCTTGCCTTCGGCTTCGGCGCCGACAGTGTCCCAGTAGACGCGCGTTGCCATCTCGCCCGCCTCGGGCCTCCAACTTTCAGGGTACTTTCCAATCATAGTTTCCTCCTTTTTTCACCCGCAAGTTAGCAACGTTCGCTGCCAAAGTATGGCAGTGGAATCAGAACAATTCGGATGTTTGCAGCCAGTAGAAGAAAGCTTCAGGATTGGTGGTTTTAAGTTGATTGAGTCTCGTGGAGAATGAAGATGCTATTTTTGCAGAGACTAGTCCCGCCGTATTCCCTGGGTCGAAACGCTTCGGAACGGCGATATTATTAATCACGCAAGCTGCCGTATATGCTGAGTCTCCTGCTGCTGTTGAAGTGCAACATAAGAGCCGAGCCACCTTTGAAAATGAAAGGACAGCCAGAACGGGCCAATGCCTCCAGCAAAGAAAAAGCGCGAATCACTTTCTCGACAAGTACAATGTTGGAAGCGCGATTGCCGGCTGCGGCTTTTTCAATCCAATCTCGAGATCTGCTTTCAGGAGAAATCATAACTTGATCTCCTTGAGGATCGCTTTTACTTCTTCTACGCGGTTCCTGCGGCTTGCATATCGAAGAAGCGTTTTGAGGTTGACGGCGTAACGGTCGAGCGCGGCTCCATAGATATCGAATGCCTCGGAGCCTGTCAAGGCGAGAAGGGCATTGTCGCAGAGTATGTCCACGAGGATTTTTTCGATTGAAGGACAGTTGACGTCATCTATTGACACCGTAGGGGCCTGGCTTACCAGGGGAGCAATCACCATAAGGTCCCTTCCCGGAGCGAGGCGGGAGATGACATCCTTTTCCGAATCCCTTAATACAAGGCTTTGCGTCATATTCTCGGCCATATTCGATACGGCCTCCATAGCCTGCCGTTCCGCGCCTATGATGGTGAAGTTGAAATTCGGGATGTCGTGCATCAAGTGCAGGATGGATGATGTGTGCCAAACGCAGATGTCCGCGAAAGGGAGTTTCGCCCTCAAGTTGACAAACAATGCTCTCGCTCCCTCGGTCGGTGCTGGGCAGAAAGCCGGCTTGTACGAATCGCTCGGGAACAGCAGGTCGCCTTCCTTCTTGATTTTATCCTCCCGAATCAACCTGTTCAAGATGACAGGGAAACTGGCGGGGGAGAAGTTGGGTTCTTCCTGGATATGGTTCATTAACTCCTTCTGGCTCACTCCTGCAAGCGAGCGCCCGACGTAAGAGACTATGCGATTTGTCAAAGTCATACGGCAAAGATAAACAAAACTGTCAAAAATTCCAAATATGTGACAAATATGTTCGGTGTCTTTGCCATCCCGCAATAATTCACTATCTTGCAGAAAAATAGAACGGTATGATGAAACTTTTGGCATTGGCGCTTTTCGGCCTGAGCGTGGCCGCGGGAGCGCACCGCATTTCCAGCGTCGAGCAGAGCGGCTCGTGGATTTATATGTACGACGAGAACGGCAGAAAGTATAAGACGATGAGCGCCAGCAGCGTAGGCGAGGTCAAGGGCTACAGCTCCAGCTTCTTCGTGTCGCAGAGCGGCTCCTGGGTTTACCTCTGGGACAGCGAAGGCCGCAAGTACAAGACGATGAGCGCGAGCAGCGTGGGCGAGGTCCTCGGCGTTGCGGGCGACACCTTCACCTCCCGCAGCGGCTCCTGGGTCTACACATGGGACAGTACCGGCAAGAAAATCAACACCCGTTCGGCGAGATAGGCAATGAAAAGAATCCTTTTCGTGTGCCACGGCAACATCTGCCGCTCTCCGATGGCTGAGTTCATAATGAAGCATCTGCTTAAGGAGAGAGGGCTGGAGAAGGAGTTCCTTGTCGAGTCGGCGGCAGTGTCTTGGGAAGAGACTGGCAACCCGATATATCCGCCGGCAAAGCGCTGCCTGAGCCAGCACGGCATCTGGTTCGACCCGGCCAAAAGCGCCCGCGCCGTTTCGCCCGCCGATTACGACCGCTACGACCTCATCGTCTGCATGGACGCCTCCAATCTTCGCTACCTGCAGCGAATTATTCCCTCCGACCCCCAGGGCAAGATCCGCCTCCTGATGTCCTACGCCGGCACTGCCCGTGACGTCGCCGACCCTTGGTACACCGAGGACTTCGAGCAGGCGTACCGGGACATCCTGGAGGGGTGTGAGGGGATGATGAAACAATTGGTGTAGAAGTGCCACAATTTGGCAAAAGAATCGGCTAAATTTGCGGGAAACACGATTATGATGGAAACTCTTGAATGGTATGAACATATTCGCAGGCGCCCGGAAATGTATCTGGGGCGGCTGGAAGATGGCGTGTACACAATGCTTCGCGCGGTTTACGATTATTTGAAATTCTTTTGTGGCAGAATCGAGGGCAAGACGTCACCTGCAGATGCAGAGATTAGGACTTACGACCACGTGATTCCAATTGAGCGGTTGATAGCCGCTTTTAGCGGCCTCCCTGCCGGGATGGGCGATGTGCTGACTGTGGATAATAATGCGGGATTGAAGGCTGCCAACGCTCTCTCCGAGAGCTTCTATCTGGCTTCTTACCGCGATAGTGTTTGCTCTTGGGCGAGGTTTTCAGGTGGAGTCCTTGTCGAGCAGGGGCGTCAGGCCACCTCGGAATCGGACGGCGTTTGCGTGCGTTTCACCCCCGACCGCACTATCTTCTCGGACCACCCGTTTGATCCAGATAAGGTTGAGGACGTTTTTAAATCGATATGACATTGTTGGAAAGATATGTCCAAGCGATTGAAGAATTCAAAGAGTCTGGCTTTGATTATCTGAAAACTTGGAAAGAGAATAATCGGGAGAAGGCCGCAAGGGTGGGTGAGATTATTGACCATTATAGTATTGCCGATACTCTTTGGGTTTGCGACAACTCGAAAATTGAGCCGGGTTGCGTCTTGATAATGGGAATCAATCCTTCTTTCCCCGGTAAGAAATCAGGGGTTTGTTCTTTTGCTAACACGGCCAATATAAATCATTCGGCCTATTGGCAAACGAAAAAGGATATGGTGAATAACCCCGAAGAAGTTGCGTATCTTGATCTGTTCCCCATTGCGATGACCAGGCAGGCGGATTTTATGAATGACATAGTTATCCCCAGGAAGCTAAAGAGCGAGTTGCTTAAGATTACAAGGCAGGAGATTGAACGCTTGCATCCTTCAATCATCATTAATCCCAATTACGGAAGTGCAGTTTATTGGGGGCTGAAACCTAAACATCCGTGGATGGGCTATGATATGGAGCTGCTACCGAATAATCGAATCGGGAAACAAACAAAGCTCTATCGAATTCGAGGAACAATACGACAAGAGGACGTTATTGACAAAACCCCGACAGTGTTGGGGAATACACGTTTCCTTCTTGCCAAGTACCATGGCAATGGAGCATTGAAGAAGGAAGAATATTTGACGTATAATGATCTTGATACCTTAATACACAAGCAATGGTAGATTATATAGAAAAAGCAAAGACTATAGAACGGGAAATTGAAGGAAAACCACTCCTCGAACAGCTATTAATTGTCGATAGCTTTTACGATGAAATAATGAATGTTGATTGCAGTATGGTCGACGATAATGCATTCATTAAAGCATGTCATAGTGTGGACATTTTGAGGATTCAATTGACTTATGAGTATGGCTCTATGATGAGAGAACAGTTGGAGCGAAGAGTATCTAAAATGCCGGATTGTTCCTTTGCGGCGACATGTGGCGACAACGCGCCACTAATCACAGAAGTAAAGTTTTCTAACAGTTTCTTTGGTCATATCAGTGTAGATAGTCGTCGCGATGTTATTAGAGTTGAGTTTTTGCAGTCTATAACGGATTCCCATGGTTATGAAACAAAGTGTCCTGTCATAGTAAGACGAAAAATTGTTCCGGAATGGCTCAAGACAACAAGTAAATACTATTACGGCCATTTTGAAATTGGCTATAGATTGGACAATATGGTAGACGTAATTATTAATACCGCTGAAGTACTTTTGCGTCATAAATCGGATATTATAACTATTTGTGGCAATTCAACGAACTATGATAGCAACGGAAACCAGATAAAGCATTACGACAAATGGAAAACATTAGGGAGAATAGAATCACTCACCAAAGAGTATCCTATTAGGCGGTTTTTTCACGCAACTATGAGAGAGCAGCGTTCGTTGGAACCAATACAAGGATTCCATGGCTCAAATGGAACGTATGTAGAGAACCTAAATCCTATTTGGTGGTTAAATGTTAGGATGAAAAGAATGTCTTATGAGTCTCCAGGGTCAAGAGTGGTTGGCATTAATATACAGGAATATGTCACTCGGTCCCTCATGCCACGTTTGAAATGGGAAAGAATAACTCAAGGACGCCTTGAAAGGCTAAAAGAGTTATTAGTTGGCAAAGAGATGAAACTCATAACATTTGATACAACGGAAGCGCCAATCAATAGGACGTTTGTTCCGTTGGGCTTTAAGTCATGGGGAGAATATCTTGATAGCTTGATTTTTACAAACGATTAAGGGTAATAAATAGTAATATGGAGAATACAATTAAGTTAAACAGCATTCTTAGAATAGCTGAACAGGATTTGTGGAAGTATAAGTTGCATCTCGCGGCATATAATGGATATGAACATCCATTGGATGTATTTGTTAAGAGTTTTGAGGACTGGAAAGGATGGAATGCATGGCGAGGGAACAAAAATGACTTTTCTAGAGAATTCATTTTTGCTCTTATTCCAGATTATCATCGTTGGGGTAAATATATCTTTGGTGGAGTATTCAGGGTGGTTCGTCGATATGAAGACTACGCGGAGACAGAGATAGGGTACGAGTTGGAATATGTTGATCAGTTTAAAGAATTAACAGGCAGGCTCGTTATTGACTTTTATAGGTATCCAGGAATGAGGGGCCGAGCTTTCCGTCTTGAAAACTATATTGATGCCATGACAGTAGCAGAAATACTGCCAAAGCCATATGGTGGAATTGATTTCCCGGGATATGAGAATATTTGCATCCCTTTTAATATGCTTGAATTGTTAGTTGTGAACCAAAAACAAGATTGGGCCACTACATTGGGTAATGTGAAGGGAATATATGTTATTTCTGATAAGGCAAATGGCAAACAGTATGTTGGTTCTGCTTATGGCGATGGAGGAATCTGGGGTAGATGGTCATGTTATGCAACCACTGGTCATGGTTACAACGACGAACTTGTTGACTTGATTAATAAGAAAGGATTAGATTATGCTAGAGAGAATTTCCAGTTCTCCGTTCTGGAGGTTATGGCAATGTCAAAAGATGACAGTTATGTAACACATCGCGAGTCCTATTGGAAGGGCGTGCTGCTTACTCATATCCCATTTGGCTACAATAAGAATTAGCGAGATGGCGCTAAAACTCTAAACAGGTTTTAGAAGCTTTGCACTTATTCTTTATCGCTCTCCTCTTCCGAATGTGTAATAGGTGGTTTAACCGCCAAAATCAAGCATAAATTAATATTCCCGACTTTTTAATGTTCTGCCACAATTTGGCAGCACGGGCCAATATCTTTGTGGCATGGAAAACTATTTTAAACCATTCAGCCACCTGCATGTGCATACGGTGTATTCGCCCGACAGCACGGCTATTATCGATGATCTGTTCCACGTTGCCGATGTCCTGGGAATGCCCGGGCTGGCGATGACAGACCACGGCACGGTGAACGGGGCGCGGGAATTCCTCGAGGTGTCGAAGCGCTATCCCAAAGTGAAACCCATCCTGGGCTGCGAGGCCTATGTCACCGAGCAGGCCCGCCATCTAATCTTGCTTGCCAAGAATGCCGAGGCCTTTGCGAATCTGATGTATATGCTTTCGGTGGCCGAGTGCGACAAACATAACCGGCCCTGCATCAGCCACGAGTTGCTGGTGGAGCGGCACGACGGGCTCATCTGCCTGTCTGCCTGCATCGGCGGGGAAATCCCTCAGCTCATCCTGCACGACGATATGGAGGGCGCGATGGAACTCGCAGGCTGGTACAAGGAGCTCTTCGGGGACGACTTCTACCTGGAGGTCTCTCTGCACAAGAATATGGGCCCTATCGAGTTGGACACGGCCGACAACAGGGAAGCGTATTTCGCTCGCAATCACAAACTTGTGTGGCTGCAGAAGAAGGCGAACGCCGGCATCTTCGAGATAGGGGAGAAGCTGGGAATCAAGGTGGTGGCCACCAACGACGTGCATTTCGTGCGCCGCAGCGAGGGCGTCAGCCACGACGCGATGCTCAGTCTTCTGTACGACAAGCAACTCTCCGACCCCAAGCGAATCCGCTATTCGCACCTGGAGTACCTGAAGTTCGAAAGCGAGATGGCGGCGCTTTTCCCGGGCCATCCCGAGGTGCTTGAAAACACTTATGAGATTGTTCAGAAGGTCGAGCCGAAGAGTTCGCCCAATACGGACTGGTGGTTGCCCGGAATCACGATATGATGGTTGCCGATGGGCTCCCGCAGGAAGTAGTCCCGAATTGCGGTGGAACCCTCGCGCAGCCGCACTGTAATCTGGGTGCGGCAGAGGTTCGGCTTGTATGAGTTGGCGATGATTTCGCCCGTCTCTGCGAAGAACCGGCTCTGATCGCCGGCGAGTTTGAAGATGGTCACCTCGCCCTCGGGAATCTCCCCGTGGATGCCCACGCCGATGCCCGATTCGTAATGGGTGTCGAAGTTGTATTTGCGCGCCATCGAGAGAGGAAGGGTGCAGTGGGCGAAGAGAATCTCCCTGGTTTCGGGGTTCATCTCGGAGGCGTTGCATTGGAATCCGCTGCAACCGCTGATAGCCCTCGCAACCGCCATCGACAGCATCGCGGGGATGTCGCCTTCGCAAGTTGCGGTGAAGCCTTCGGAATTCAGCTTCGCAAGTGCCAGACAGCCGGTGTTCTTTACGGCCGTCAGCAGGTCGAAGCACCTGATAGTCAGGCCGTTGAGGCGTTCTTCGGCGATGATGGCCTTGAGTGCTTCGTATATCTTTTCTGCACCTGGCAAGTATGTTTTCCATTCCTGACCTACCTGCCCGGGTTCTTCCTTGACTTTCGCCAGCAATCTCTCCATCGGAATATCCACCAGCTCGATGCCGAGGTTCTTGCGCACGGTGGCATAATCCACCCCGCTGGAAATCAGCCAGTCTGACGGCGCCCCGACCACGCCGAGCCTCTGCCCGTTCAATTCTTTCCGGGCTTTTGCGGCCTTTGCCAGAACTTCGATTCGCTCGCGAAGATACTTCGGGCTCCCGTGGAGGATTTCGCCTCGCAGACCGCACTGGTTGAGGTAAGAGAGAATCTCCATAGAAGCGGCTAGCGAGTTGCTTTTGCCGGAGGTCAGCAGAAAGAACGGCCTGTCTTTCGGCAGCTCCGGAAGCAGCGCCTTGAAAACGCCTTCCGTGCCGCCCGTGCGAACATAAATCAGGTCGGGTTCGCCCTCTCCGTACGAAGAGAAGTCGGCGCCTTTCAGGGCCATCTCCAGCCCTATCGCCTCCAGAAACTCGGCGGTAATCGCATCCACCGCCGCCGCATCGTGGAGCGACGAAGTCAAAGTGTAAACAGATATCATCGTATTACAAAGATGGCCATTTTTTCATAATTTTGTATGCGTATGGTACAGCTCTCAGATATAGTAGGAATAGTGCGCGAAGCGAGCGCACTGATGGTCCGGGGCGGGTTCGACGTCCACGACAAGGGTTCGCGCGAGAACATAGTGACATCTTCCGACCTGGCGGTGCAGCACTTTCTGACAGAACGGCTCGGGGCGCTTCTGCCCGGTTGCGGCTTCCTCTGCGAGGAGGAGGATCTGTCCGATACCGCGCATAGCGACGTTTGGATAATCGATCCCATCGACGGCACCGCGAATTATGCCCGAGGCGAAGCCAACTGCTGCATCAGCGTAGCTCTGGTGCATGACGGGGAGCCAGTGGCGGCGGTGGTTTATTCTCCCTGGCGGGACGAGCTTTACTGCGCAGAGAAGGGGAGAGGCGCCTTCTGCAACGGCAAGCCCATCCACGTGTCGGGCCGGCCCTTCGAGGATGGGATTCTCTTCTCCGCCCTCTGCACTTATCATAAGGAGTTCGCGCGCGCGTGCAGCGACATCATCTACGATTTGTATATGGCTTGCAACGATATCCGCCGCCACGGTTCCGCCGCGATGGAGCTTTGCCAGACCGCCGCGGGCTTCGCGGACCTCTATTTCGAGATCCGCCTGATGCCGTGGGATTTCGCCGCCGCTTCGCTCATCATCCTCGAGGCAGGCGGTTCTGTGCTCGGCTTCGACGGGCGTTTCCCTTCGCTCTACACCCCCGGCCCCATCATCGCGGCCAACTCCGCGGCCAACTCCCGCCGCATCCTCGACACCGTCCACAAGCATCTGGACAGGGTGCCGTATTAGAATAATTCTTATATTTGAGGACAGAAACTAATAACCAATCCATATGAAAAAGCTTTTTTACATTTCGATGGCCGCACTGATGGTGCTCGGCGCAGTGTCGTGCGGTAAGGATTCCGGCAAGAAGGATTCTTCCGGTTCGGGCAGCAAGAATGCCAACTGCTACATTGTTTCCGAACCGGGAACTTATTCTTTCCTGGCCGTCAAGGGCAATTCGTCCGTGTCGGTGGGAGAGGTGGATAACGTCTATGTTCTTTGGGAATCCAGCGCCGAGATGTCAAATGTAGTGGCGGGAGACATCATTGCAGCTGTGTATTGTAATCTGCCGGACCCCGGACAACCCACAACAATCAGCTTTATTACGCAGTCGCCCCTTCAGAACGGCAACGCCCTGATTGTGGCAGTCGATGCACAGAATGATATCCTGTGGTCGTGGCACATCTGGGTATGCGAAGGATATGACCCTTCTGCCAAAGCCCAATCCTGGGGCGGCGGTACGCCCAAGATGATGGACAGGAACCTTGGTGCCACATCTGCCGAACCCGGTTCGGTGGGGGCCCTCGGCCTGATGTACCAGTGGGGCCGCAAGGATCCGTTCCCGGGAGCTGGATCCGTCAGCGAGACCAAAAAGGCAGCGGCAATATCAACGTCATGGCCGAATGTCGTGGATAACACTATGTTGTGTACGATAGATTATGCTACGCAGTTCGCCGCCTGGTTTATCAAGAAAAGTACTACCGACCAGGACTGGCTCTATGATGCTACAGGGACCGAAGCCCAGAATAGATGGGCGTCCAAGAAGACCATATACGACCCCTGCCCTGCCGGGTGGAGGGTGCCCGACGGTGGCGAGAATGGTTTCTGGGCCAAGGCGCTGGGCTCCAAGACTGTGGTTGATCGCGAGTATGATGATGCCTTGCACGGGATGCATTTTGGCTCAAATAACGAAATCTGGCTGCCTACTGTAGGTTATTTGGATTTTGTTGACGCGCTGCCGTATTGTAACGGAAGCGAGGGGTACTATTGGACATGTACGTACCTGCCCGATGATCATCAGGCGAGTGAAATGTTCCTGCGGTCTACCGGCAGGATCGATCCGGCCAGCACTTCCGAAGCCGCGTATGGCGGTGCTGTGAGGTGTTGCAAAGAGTAGGGTAGGGGGATTTGCTCAGGCTGCCGCCTTCGCATTTCCCCAGATTTCCGCGAGCAATCAGAATTCAAATGCAACCGGAGGTTGCTTGATGCCAAGAGGCAGAACCTTACAAGCACAAGCGCTTGACGGACTGCCTCTTAACAT
>JAGABD010000113.1 GCA_017614795.1 Bacteroidales bacterium | reverse complement strand
GCATCCAAACCAGAGATATGAGCATTACGGTAAAAGACCTGGCTCGGATGACCGGACTCTCCAAGGGTACGGTGGACCGGGTATTGCACAACCGCGGCGAAGTTTCGCGGAAGAGTTACGAAAAGGTTATGAAGGCGGTGAAGGAGTCCGGTTACGAACCCAACATCTACGCCTCGCTGCTGGCAAAGGGCTCCAAGGGCACCATTGTGGTGCTTATGCCCCGCAGCATCTCCGGCGAGTTCTGGGAGCTCAGCGAACCGGGGTTCACCAGGGGGGCCGAGGCGGCCGGCAACTTCGGGCTGGAGGTGCGCAAGCTGGAGTACGACCAGTACGACATCGAAGCGTTCCGCGCCGCCTGCGACGAGGCTCTCGCGCTGAACCCGGCGGGCATCATCCTGCCCCCGATGTTCAAGAACGAGACCTTCGGTTTCGCGGGAAAACTGCAGGAAAAGGGCATTCCCTTCATCTTCATAGACTCCAAGATAGAATGCGGCGGCTACTTCGCCTACTACGGCATGCCGGCCTACCAGAGCGGCTACCTCTGCGCTTCGCTGCTCACCGACGACCAGAACGTGAAGGCCATCGGGATGGTGCGCATCCTGCGCGACAAGCACGGCCAGTCGGACCCCACGGTGAACCGCCGCGAGGGCTTCCTGGACTACCTGTCCGAGCATTTCCCCGACTGCAAGCAGGCAACCGCGTTCATCGACCCGTCGCACCCGCAGGGTATCGACGCGACACTGGACGCATTCTTTGCCGAGAACCCGGACATCAGCCACATCGCGATGTTCAACTCCCGCATCCACCTCATCGCCCCATGGCTGGAGAAACACCCCCAGAGGCGCTTCCGGGTGGTGGGATTCGACAACCTGGCCGCCAACGTTGCGGCCCTCAAGCGCGGCACGGTCACCGCACTCATTACCCAGCATCCCGACGAGCAGCTTGCCTCCGCAATCAATTCGTTCGTGAACCTGCTGGTATTCGGCCGCGAGCCCGAAGTGCGCGACAATTTCATGCATATGGACATACTCACCCGCTACAATGCGGATTGACAGGATTATTTATTATATTTGTAAGATACTAAACCAAATCGGCTATGCCTAAAGTAATCACTTTCGGAGAGATAATGCTCCGTCTTTCTACCCCCGGTTATCTGCGCTTCGCACAGGCGAAACAGTTCGACGCCACCTTCGGCGGCGGAGAGGCCAACGTGGCCGTATCGCTCGCAAATTACGGCATCGACGCCGAGTTCGTGACGAGGCTCCCGGACAACGACATCGCCCGCAGCTGCGTGCGCGACCTGCGCTCGTACGGCGTGAAGACGGACCATATTATATACGGCGGAGACCGCCTCGGAATCTACTTCCTCGAGACCGGCGCCGTGGCGCGTCCCAGCAAGGTGGTTTACGACCGCGCCCACTCGAGCATCTCCAACATCGAGCCCGGCTCAATCGACTGGGACGAGGTATTCAAGGGAGCCGACTGGTTCCACTGGACCGGCATCACCCCCGCTCTCAGCCAGGCCGCCGCGGACGTTTGCCTCGAGGCCATCAAGGCCGCGAACAGGCTCGGCGTCACCGTGAGCTGCGACCTCAACTACCGCAAGAATCTCTGGAAATACGGCAAGAAGGCCGGCGAAATAATGCCCGCGCTCGTGGAGGGCTGTGACATCATCCTCGGGAACGAGGAAGATGCCGACAAGGTGTTCGGCATCAAGCCGGAAGGCTTCGATGTCACTGCCACCGGCGGAGCCATCGACCAGAAACGTTTCCAGAGCGTCGGCGAACAGCTGATGAAGCGATTCCCCCGCGCGAAGAAGGTCATCATCACGCTGCGCGGAAGCATCAACGCCAACCACAACACCTGGGGCGGAGTCCTTTGGGACGGCAAGACCCTCTACCAGAGCCCCCGCTATGACATCACCCACATCGTGGACCGCGTGGGCGGCGGCGATTCCTTCATGGGAGGCCTCATCTACGGCCTGCTCACCTACGCCCCCGACGACCAGAAGGCCCTCAACTTCGCAGTTGCGGCCTCCTGCCTCAAGCATACGATTTTCGGCGACTTCAACCAGGTCACCGTCGCGGAGGTGGAGAACCTTATGAAGGGCGATGCCTCCGGCAGAGTTTCACGCTAAACGTCATGCCCGACCTAATCGGGCATCCCATAACAACAAGTAATAATGGCTAAGTATTCAAAACTGCAGACACTGCAGACAATCAAGGAAACCGGAATGGTGCCGGTGTTTTACAACGCCGACCTCGAAATCAGCAAGAAAGTGCTGAAGGCCTGCTACGACGGCGGAGTGCGCGCGTTCGAGTTCACGAACCGCGGCGACTTCGCGCAGGAGGTCTTCGGACCGCTGGTGAAATATGCCAACGCCGAACTCCCCGGAATGATAGTGGGTATCGGCAGCGTGGTGGATCCCGCGACCGCGGCGATGTACATCCAGTTGGGCGCCAACTTCGTGGTGGGTCCCCTCTTCAATCCCGCCGTGGCACCCGTCTGCAACCGCAGGCTCATCCCCTATGCCCCCGGATGCGGCAGCGTCAGCGAGGTGGGAGCGGCCCAGGAAGCGGGTTGCGACCTCTGCAAGGTCTTCCCCGGCGATGTCCTCGGCCCCGCCTTCGTCAAAGGCCTGCGCGCCCCCATGCCCTGGAGCCAGCTGATGGTTACAGGCGGCGTGAAGCCCACCAGGGAGAACCTCGAAGGCTGGTTCAAGGCCGGAGTCACCGCGGTAGGAATGGGCAGCAACCTCTTCCCGAAGGAAGTAATCGCAGCCGGCGAATGGGACAAGGTCAGCGCCCTCTGCAAAGAAGCTCTCGAAATCATCAAAACCTTAAAATAAACCATGTCAACACAAGCCAAACTGATGACCAACTGGCGCTGGTGGCTCTGCAGCCTCCTCTTCGTCGCCACAACCGTCAACTATCTCGACCGTCAGGTGCTTTCGCTCACCTACGAAGAATTCATCAAGCCTGAATTCCACTGGACGGACGACAACTACGGTACCATTACCGCCTTCTTCTCCATCTTCTACGCAATCTGCTGCCTCTTCGCGGGCAAGTTCGTGGACTGGATGGGCACCAAGAAGGGTTACCTCATCGCCATCGGAGTATGGAGCGGAGGCGCCTGCTTGCACGCAGCGTGCGGCTGGGCTACCGCCCACATCGCCGGAATGGACAGCGTAGCGGCTATGCGCGCCATAGAAATCGGCAGCAATGCAGCCCTCACCATCTCCACTATCTCTGTATACCTCTTCCTGCTCTGCCGCGGCATTCTCGCCCTCGGTGAAGCCGGAAACTTCCCTGCCGCAATCAAGGTTACGGCGGAATACTTCCCGAAGAAGGACCGCGCTTTCGCGACCTCCATCTTCAACGCCGGCGCATCGGTAGGAGCCCTTGCAGCTCCCCTCTGCATTCCCCCTCTGGCGAAAGCCTTCGGATGGGAGATGGCGTTCATAATCATCGGTGCCCTCGGCTTCATCTGGATGTTCTTCTGGGCATTTATGTACGATAAGCCCGAACACAGCAAATTCGTGAACGAGGCCGAGCTCGAGTATATCCATCAGGACGATGCCGAAGAGGCCGCAGCAAAGGCCGCAGCCGCCGAGGCAGCCAAGAACGAGAAGTCCGTATCGCTCTGGAAGGCATTCCGTTACAAGCAGACTTGGTCGTTCATCACCGGCAAGTTCTTCACCGACGGCGTGTGGTGGTTCTTCCTCTTCTGGGCACCTTCCTACTTCAGCAACCAGTTCGGCGCCCCCGCCACTTCCGGTCTTGGACAGGCGCTCATCTTCACGCTTTACGCAATCGTCACCGTGGTATCCATCGGCGGCGGATATCTCCCGCGCGTGTTCGTGGACAAGAAGGGCATGCACCCCTACGCAGGACGTATGCTTTCGATGCTCATCTTCGCGTTCTTCCCTCTCTGCGCCCTCTTCGCACAGCCTCTGGGAGTACGCTTCGACACCCCTTGGTGGCCCGCCATCCTCATCGGCCTTGCAGCTGCGGGACATCAGGCCTGGAGCGCGAACCTCTTCAGCACCATCGGCGACATGTTCCCGAAGAGCGCTATCGCAACCGTCACCGGCATCGGCGCAATGGCCGGCGGTGTGGGTTCGATGTTCATCCAGAAGATCGCAGGCAAGCTCTTCACCTATGCCGAGAACGCAGGCTCCGCCTTCACCTTCCTCGGATTCGAAGGCAAGCCCGCCGGATACTTCATCATGTTCTGCTTCTGCGGCGTCGCTTACCTGATTGCCTGGAGCATTATGAAGAGCCTCGTGCCGAAGTACAAGCCCATCGTACTCGACTAGTTCGAGCACATAATACGAAAACAGGCGCCCCGCGGGACGCCTGTTTTTTTATGTCAAGAGGCCTAGAAGGTTTCCTCTACGCTCTCTTTGGGCTCTTCGGCCTTGTGGTCGTCGTGACGGCCTTCGTGACGGGGACCACGGGGTCCGCGGTCGCCACGG
>JAGABD010000112.1 GCA_017614795.1 Bacteroidales bacterium | reverse complement strand
GGCCAGCCAGCTGGCGGTACCCGGCAGCGGCTGCGGGGGGATTTGGGTGTCCCTCCTCGCCGCCGCCGACCGCCTGCCACAAAGAGACCAAGCGCAGAAAACCGGGAAAAGTGCTCTTGGTCCCGGTTTACAGAGGGGGACCTAGTGCAGAAAACCCAGAAAAGTGATCTAGGTCCCCACTGAAAAATGGGGACCAGAAGCAGAAATCCCTGAAAAGTGACCTAGGTCAGAACTGGCAGACTACCAGTTGACGGAAGTTTATCTAGTGAAAGTGCAAAAACCGGGGACTTACCCTTGCAGGGAGTGGAGGCGGAAGGAGTAGTAGCCCTTGGAGTCGAGCCATGCGAGGGCGTCGGCCAGGAGGGCCTGCTTCACGGGCTCGTCCAAATCGGAGTGGAAAACTATGTCGATGAAGGACTCGAGGCCCAGATCAGAGATCTGAACAGTCTCCACAAGATAGCGGACGGGATTCGGCTGCCCAAGCACGGCATCCAGTTCGAGCGGCAGGCCGACTTTGCCGAACTCCGCCTTTACGTCTTCGACCGAATACTTGGGAGATTCCTCGCCAACCAGACCAAGCCTGCGAGCTACGTGCATCAGCAGCTCGCCTATCTTGTCGATTTCCCGAATGAGATAGTCTTCCATACTCTACTTCTCGAAATTGCGTGAGGCGAAAGGCAGGGCCCAGCGAAGGGCCAGGTGCCAGTATTCCCAGTTGTGCACGCCGTCACGGACACGCAGCTCGGCGGGAACTCCGGCGGCGCGCATTTTCAGGTAGAAATCAAAGGTGAGATGAAGCAGGAAATCATCGTCGCCGCAGTCGATAAACCAGGCCACGGTACGGAGTTTCTTGAGCGTAGCTTCATTTGCGTTTGCGATGAAATCGATGGCTGAGTGATCGTGTACAGAGTTGCACGTGAGGTATAGATTGTCTTTCTCCTTTGATTCGCCGCGAACCTCAGCATTGTTCTCGTCCAGCCAGGGGCTCATGGCATAGCAGCTCGAGAACATGTCGGGATGACGCTGGCAGTAAACGGTGCTGCCGCCACCGCCCATAGAAAGACCCATCACGGCGCGTTTGCCCTTGGCTCCGCCGCAGCGGTACTTCTTCTCAACAGCAGGCAGGAATTCCTTGAAGAAGTAATCTTCGTAGCTATAGCCCGGCTGATTGAAATAGCCGTTGAACGAATTGCGCACATCCCAGCAGCCGGCGCCGGGCATCACTATCACCATGGGGCAGGCTTCGCCGGAGCGCATGAGTTCGTCGGTCACAATCTGCATCTGGCCTTTGTCGCGCCATGCAGTGTAGTCGTCGCTGAGGCCATGGAGAAGATATACCACCGGGTAGCGGCGGCCCTTCTCGAAACCGTCGGGCAGATAGACGTTATACTTCATCTGACGGCCGAGGATGCGGCTCGACAGGCTGTCGGTAACGATCTTGCCGGCCCTGAGGGGCAGGAAAGCAAGAACCGCGACAAGCACAAGGATAAGCTTTTTCATATTGTGAATCATTTAATCAGCATTTCCCGCCGGAGGATGAACTCGCTGGCGCGGAGGGTGCCTGTGGAAAAATCGATGAGGAATTCCGGGTCGAAGTGACGGCCGCAGTAGTTGGTTTCGAAATGCAGATGCGGGCCGGTACTGCGACCGGTGCTGCCGCTGGTGGCGATTACATCGCCAGCGACGACGACGTCTCCCCTGCTGACGAGGCGCTTGTGCAGATGCGCGTAGCAGGTCTCAATGCCGTTGGGATGCCGTATAATGACGACGTTGCCGTAGCCATTGTGGTAGGCCGACAAGCGCACCACTCCGCTGAAGGCAGCCGTTACCTTGGTGCCGGTGGGTACCGGGATGTCGACGCCTTTATGCTTACGGCCTCGGCGGCCTCCGAATCCGGAACGCAGGCCCACTCCGTAGGGAATGCTCACCTGCTCCGAAAAGCGCAGATGAGTGCGGGCCGGGATGCTGTCGAGAGGCATGCGATAGGCGTCAAGTTCACGGTCCCAGTAGCCTTCTACCAGGTCTTCCGGGGCTTCGAGCGAAAAATACGGAATGGGCTGAGGGGCGGGGATAGGTTCCGGCACAACAACAGTCTGGCCGCCCCCCGCAGCGAGGGACAGCCAGATGCCAAGTGCCAGGGCCGCTGTCACGCGCGAACTCCGCCGAACTGTTCAACTATAACCTTCGCGGCTTCGTCAATCTTTTTCTGCAGCAGTTCCTTGGAGGAAGCTTCGCAGATGAAGCGCAGGTAGGGTTCGGTGTTGGACGGGCGGATGTTGAACCACCACTTCGGGAACTCCAGACGGTAGCCGTCGAAATCCATCACCTTTTCGGGCTTTTCGGCAGCCTCGAAATGGGCCTTCACGGCCTCCATCGCACCGGCCTTGTCTTCCACGCGGAAATTGATTTCGCCGGAATTCTCGTAACGCGTGAGGCGGTCGATCTCTTCCGAGAACTTGATACCCTGCTTCTTGAGGGCGCTCACGATACGCAGAACGATAATGCTGGCGAGCATGCCGGAATCGCTGTAGAAGAAGTCCTTGAAATAATAGTGGCCGGCAAGCTCTCCGCCCCAGAGGCCGTCGATCTCGCGAAGCTTGGGAGCCGCAAAAGCACGTCCTACACGCCAGGTGTGCACGTCGGCACCGTAATTTTCGTTGAGATACTCGGCAACCGCCTTGCTGGAACGGATTTCCTGCAGCACGCGCGGATTCTTTTCGCCGCGTTCGTCGCAGAAATAACGGGCCATCATGGCTATCAGCAGGTCCGGAGCCACGAAACGGGCGCGGTCGTCCACGAACATCACGCGGTCGGCATCGCCGTCGTAAATGACGCCGATATCGGCCTTGCTCTTTGCCACCAGCTCGCGCAGCGGCTCCACGTTCTTGGGAACCAGCGGGTTGGGCTCGTGGTTCGGGAAGCTGCCGTCCATGGTGTCGAAGAGGAACTCAGCGTTTTCGCCCTTATAGATTTCCTTTGCGAAGAGGCAGCTCATGCCGTTCGAAAGGTCGAACGCAATCTTGAGGTTGGAATAGTCACCCTTGTATTTGCGAAGGAACTTGATGTAGTCGGGCTTGATGTCGATGTTGCGCACGGTGCCCGGCTTTGCAGCCTTCGGGGTGGGACGGTCTTCGTCGATCCAGGCCTTGATCTGGCCGAGACCGGTGTCCAGACCTACCGGAAGGGCGTTCTCACGGGAGACCTTCATGCCGTTGTATTCGCGGGGATTGTGGCTGGCGGTTATCTGCACCGAAGCCTTGTAGCCGTAAGCCGCAGTACCGAAGTACACCAGCGGAGT
>JAGABD010000015.1 GCA_017614795.1 Bacteroidales bacterium | reverse complement strand
TGAGCCAGGATCAAACTCTTCTTTGTATAATTATACTTTTGCTTGATCCCGACGCTCCTGCTTGGTCTTCCTCCGTTCCACTTCGCTCACTTCGTTGCTCTTGGCAGTCACGGCCGCCAGGCCGCTCAGCCCTTCGCGCCTCGTTCGCTCGTCGAACGAAGCAATACCTTCGCAGTTTAATTTCCAAAGAAATCAACGCTCTCGATCTATCGTTCTCGGTACTTGCTTGTACTTTCGTTCCAATATTGTCAAAGACCTTTCCCTATCGTTATTCCGAAAGGGGCTGCAAAGATAAGCACTTTTTCTTTTCTGCCAAACTTTTTTTTGATTTTTTTATCCTTTATCTTTGTACAACTATGGCCACGGATACGCATAGAGCCAGCCTTGCCCAAATCTTCGGCGTTTTCTGCAAGATAGGGGCTTTCACGATAGGGGGAGGATATGTGATGATTCCCCTCATCGAGGCGGAGATGCGCAGCCGCGGCTGGATCCCCGAGGAGGACCTTCCGGACATCGTGGTCCTCGCCCAAAGCGCCCCGGGAATAGTGGCGGTGAACATGGCGGTTTTCGCCGGGTACCGCCTTCGCGGCGTCAAGGGCAGCATAGTGGCGGCGCTGGGTGCCGTTCTGCCCTCCTTCCTCATCATCTTGGCGATAGCGGCCCTCTTCACGAACTTCCGCGACAACCCGACGGTGGAAAGCATCTTCAAGGGCATCCGCCCTGTCGCCATCGGCCTCATCCTGGTGCCCGCGTACAAGCTTGGGAGCAAGTGCAAACGCTGGTGGAGCTGGACGCTGTGCCTCGCGTCGGCTCTTCTGGTCGCATTCCTGAAGTTCTCGCCCATCTACATCATAATAACGGTAATCGTGGTGGCGGTGGCGATTACATTCGCGAAGGAGGCGCGTGAAGGGAAATGATCTTCGTGCAACTCTTCGTCACCTTCTTCATCATCGGGCTCTTCACCTTCGGCGGGGGCAATGCGATGCTGTCGCTAATCCAGATGGAGGTGGTGCACGACCACGCCTGGATCACGGAAGCGCAGTTCACCGACATCGTGGCAATCGCCCAGTGCACCCCGGGCCCCACGGGCATCAACTGCGCCACATACGTCGGCTATGAGGTGGGCTCCGGCGCCGGTCTCGGCATCCTCGGTTCCGCCTGCGCCACGTTCGCGCTGGTGCTTCCGACCTTCCTCCTTTTCTTCGGCATAATTACCTTATATAATAAATACAAGCACACGCCCCTTTTCGGCAACGTGATGGCGGGGCTTCGTCCGGCGGTGGCTGGTTTCATCGCGGCCGCGGCGATAATCCTTGCGTTCCACATCGATATGGAAGGGCTGGTCCCCCGGGTGCAGGTCGTCCGCGAAAGCTTCTCGAGCTGGGTTTCATGGCTGCTGCTGGCGGGCAGTTTCGCCCTGTCGATGTGCGCGAAGGTCAACCCCATCCTGCTGATAGTGGCGGGCGGAATCATCGGATTAATAGTATTCTAGATATGAAACGCATCTTCACCCTGGCATTGGCGGCAATTATCTGCCTTGCGGCCGGCGCAAAGGCTCCCAAGCAATTGAACATAGTTCCCTATCCGCAGAAGGTCGAGATGGGCAAAGGCTCTTTCAAGGTGAAAGGCGCGAACTTCAACTATGGCAGGGACATCGACCCGCTGGTGATCCAGGCGACGGGGCGTCTTGCGGACAGGCTTTACGTCGCCACCGGGCGCATCAGCACCGTCACGAGCGCCCTTGGGGTGGACAAAAGCACTCCCATCGCCAACCTCAAGGGGGTGTTTCTCCTGAAAGACGAGAGCCTTCCGGCAGATGCCTACACGATTGAAGTCACCTCCAGGGCCGTGAAGATTTGCGCGCCCGACCGCCGGGGATTCCTCTACGCGCTTTCTAGTTTCAAGCAGATGATGCCGGTAAGCGTCTGGAAGGGCGGCACCGATACGGGGAGCAAGTGGTTCGTGCCGGCGTGCCGCATAAGCGATGCGCCGAGGTTCGCCCACAGGGGGCTGATGCTGGACTGCTGCCGCCATTTCTTCAGCGTCGACGAGGTCAAGAAGGTGCTGGACCTGATGGCGGTGTACAAGCTCAACGTGCTGCATTGGCATCTCAGCGAAGACCAGGGATGGCGCGTGGAGATAAGCAAGTACCCCAAGCTGACGGAGATAGGCGCGTACCGCGACGGCACTCAGGTGAAGGGCGACCGCGAGCGTCACGACGGCAAGCGTTACGGCGGCTATTATACGAAGGCCCAGGTGGCCGATGTGGTGAAATATGCCGATGCGCTGGGAATCACCGTCGTGCCTGAAATCGACCTGCCGGGGCATATGCTCGGAGCTCTGGCGGCATATCCGTCGCTCGGCTGCACAGGAGGTCCGTACAGCGTCTGGACGCGCTGGGGCGTCAGCAAGGAAGTGCTCTGCGTGGGCAAGGAAAGCACCTTCGATTTCATCTTCGGGGTGCTGGACGAGATTTGCGAGATGTTCCCTTCGAAGTATATCCACATCGGCGGGGACGAATGCCCCAAAGATGCCTGGAAGGCCTGCCCCGTTTGTCAGGCGAAGATAGCCGAACTGGGGCTGAAGGACGATGAGCGCGGCACCAAGGAACAACGCCTGCAGAACTATGTGACGGCACGCGTGCAGGAATATCTTGCCGGCAAGGGCCGCAAGATTATCGGCTGGGACGAGATACTGGAAGGCGATTTGGCCGAGGGCGCGACGGTGATGAGCTGGCGCGGCACCAAGGGCGGCATCAATGCCGCCAAGAAGGGTTTCGACGTGATAATGTCGCCCAACAAGTACTGCTATTTCGACTATGTGCAGAGCGAGAACAAGGAGAAGGAGCCCTGGACTCTCGCCGGCCGAGGAGGCAAGCGCGTGATAGCGCTCGACACCATCTACAACTACGAACCCTACGAGGGGATGGAGCCCGGCACCGAGGGCCATATTCTCGGCGTCCAGGCGAACCTCTGGACCGAGTACATCGCCGACGCCGCGACGCTGGAGTACATGATAGCCCCGCGCCTCCAGGCCCTCTCGGAGGTGCAGTGGTGTCCCCGCGACGGAAAGAACTGGGACCGCTTCACGGCCAGCCTCCGCGACTACCACTTAGCCCTCCTGAAACTCTTCGATTTCAATTACAGAAAGTTAGACTGATATGATTTATATTTCGGCAGATATGAAAATGGCCGAGCTGGTGGAGTCCAACTACCATATTCTGGCGGTGCTCACGAGGCTCGGGGTGGAAGGAGGATTCGGTGAGCATACAATCCGCGAGGTTTGCGAGAAAGAGCATCTCGACGCGGAGACGGTTTCGCTGATCTGCAACGTCTACATCAACAAGGAGTTCAAGCCTTCGGCTCAGCAACTGCAGGACGCCAGCGTGGACGGCATCCTCCGGTACATCCACCAGAGCCACGACTATTACCTGAACAACGCCATCGTGCTCATAGCCTCTTCGATAGAAGAGCTCATCAAACCCTGCACTCCCTCGCAGGAAAGCGTCATCTGGAAGTTCTTCTCCGACTACAAGGTGGAGCTCGAAAAGCACTTCGAATATGAAGAGGGAAAGGTGATCCCCTACGTGCAGAACCTGCTTCTGGGCAAGCGAACTCCCGGGTTCAGCATCGACCAGTTCGAGGAGAACCATTCCAATATCGAGGAGAAGATTTCCGACCTCAAGAACCTCGTGATGAAGTCTATGCCGGCGGTTTGCGACAACAATCTCCGGGTGAGGCTGCTCAACTACATCTTCGCGCTGGAGAACGATCTCGAGTGCCATACCCGCATCGAGGACGACGTGCTGGTGCCTATGGTGCGGCTTATCGAGAGGCCGGGAGCCAGGATTGCGCACCATTCCGAGGCGGCCGGGGACGAAGACCGCGGCGAACTCTCCGACCGCGAGAAAGAGATTCTGGTGAGCGTGGCGCAGGGACTTCTGAACAAGGAGATAGCCGACCGCCACAATATCAGCATCAACACGGTCATCACCCACCGCAAGAACATCACCCGCAAGACCGGCATCAAGACAGTCGCCGGCCTCACCGTGTATGCCATTCTGAACAACCTGGTCGACATCAACACCATAAAGTGACAACGGTTACCATTAAGCTCGAGGTTCCCGGAGGGGCCGGCGCGTGGGTGCTGCTGCACGCCTGCTGCGCACCCTGCTCGGGCGCGATAGTCGAGACGATGGTGGCCCAGGGCATCCGCCCGACCATTTTCTGGAGCAATTCCAACATTTACGACAAGGCCGAGTACGACAAACGCAAGGCGGAGATACTCCGTTATGCGGAGAAGTTCGGGCTGGAGGTGGTCGACGACGATTACGACCACGCCGCGTGGCTGGAGGAGGCTGCGGCCGGGCTCGAAAACGAGCCAGAGCGGGGCTCCCGCTGCGCCGCCTGCTTCGCCTGGCGTCTTTCCCGCGCC
>JAGABD010000014.1 GCA_017614795.1 Bacteroidales bacterium | reverse complement strand
GACAGTGTCGCAGGGAGGTGAGCTCACGCGATAATTCTGGGCAGATATCCGGCTTGGTACCTGTAATATGGCAACAAGCAGAAATGACGCTATACCATTTATAATAGAATATTTAGATCCCGCGTTCACCATAACGCAAATATAGCTTAATTCGGTGAATATTAAAACTCGGGAGCAAAAACAAGCCAAAATTGACGCCGAGACGGCAAAATCACCGACTCGGCGTCAAAAAAGGTCTCCAATTGATCCCGAAGCAGCAAATTCACAGACTCGGCGTCAAAATCGGCCCGAAAATGACGCCGAACCAGGGAAAAGGGCCCACGCAAACGCCAGTTATTCTCCGAAGCAGGGCAGGGCTTCGGCGACGACGAAGGTGCTGCCGCCGATGTAGACGGGGCGGGATTCCGAGGCCAGGGACAGGGCATACTGAACGGCGTCTTTGACGGAGTTTATCACTGTGGAGTCCGGCATGTTGGCGCGGCGGGAGATTTCCTGCGCGGGGAGGGCTCGTTTGGTTGATGGCGTGGTGAAAATCCAGGTGGCGTCACGGGGCATCAGGGGGATGATGGCGTCAAGGTCTTTATCGGCCATTATACCATATATTATTATGGGATGGCCCATGGATTCGAGTTTGCGGAAATTGCTTTCAAGGGCCTGGGCGTTATGGCCGATGTCGGCGATCACCAGCGGCTTTTCGCTCAGCCGCTCCCAGCGCCCGTGGAATCCCATGCGCTCCGCCGTATGCTCGATTCCGTCCGCCACCTTCTGCTCATCTCCCAATCCCGGGAACGACGGCTTCAACAACTCAATGGCCACCAGTACCGTCCGGAGATTCTTCCGCTGCGGCTCCGCCTGGAGATCCATCCTGTGTAACAAACCCTCAAACAGATCCCCTTCTATCAAAAATTTTTCACCTTCGCGGACTAAAACTTTTCTAGGCTGAAAAATGCCGTCGAAAAGTTTTGTCCGACTCCGGTAATTGAAAAATTTTTGTCCCTCAATGACGTAAAACGGCCCCCGGGCTTTTGCTTCAAACACTGGCAGGGTTTCCGCAGTGGCTTCCCCCACGAGCGCCGGCACACCCGGCTTGAAGATTCCCGCTTTCTCCGCGGCGATTTCCGCCAGCGTGTTTCCCAGCAGGGCGCAGTGATCCAGGCCGATTGTGGTCACAATCGAGAGTTCCGGCGTGATTATGTTCGTGCTGTCCAGGCGGCCGCCAAGGCCAACCTCCACTACCGCCACGTCCACGCCTTCATCGGCAAACCATTTGAAGGCCATGCCGGTAGTTATCTCGAAGAATGACAGTGAGTGCTCCTCGAAATACGGCTTCCACTTGAGCAGGAACCCGTACACATACTCCTTCGGCACCATCTGACCCCCGATTCGCATCCTCTCGCGGAAATCCAGTATGTGCGGCGAAGTGTACAACCCCACCTTATACCCGCAGGAATCAAACGCGCTGGCAAGCATATTCGCCACCGAGCCCTTCCCGTTCGTTCCCGCGACGTGCACGCTCTTGAACCGCTTCGACGGAAAGCCTAATGCCCCGTCAAAAGCGAGCATACCCTCCAGCCCGGGCTTATACGCCTGACTGAAGGGTACGTTCTGCACCGACGGAAACCTCCTGAAGATCTCCTCTAACAGAGAATTGTATGAGGTTTCGGTCTCTATAAGTTAGCTCTGGGCAATCTGGGCCTGGGCCGCGGCAAGGCGTGCGATGGGCACGCGGAACGGGCTGCAGGACACATAGTCGATGCCGATGGTGTTGAAGAACTCGATGGACTTGGGATCGCCGCCGTGCTCGCCGCAAATTCCGCACTGGAGTTCGCTGCGACGTGAACGGCCCTTCTCCACGCCAATCTTCACCAGCTGGCCGACCGCCTTGGTGTCGATGGTCTGGAACGGATCGGCATCCAGGATCTTGTTGCCAAGATAGTCGCCCATGAAGGTTCCGATATCGTCACGGCTGAAGCCGAAGGTCATCTGGGTGAGGTCGTTGGTACCGAAGCTGAAGAACTGGGCTTCGCGGGCCATGCGGTCGGCGGTGAGGGCTGCACGGGGGATTTCGATCATCGTACCGAACTGGTAGTCGATGAGGGTGCCCTGCTGTGCCTGGACCTCTGCCTTGATCTTCTCGCAGATTGCCTTCTGGAAGCTGAGCTCACGTGCACTGATGGTGACGGGGATCATGATTTCCGGATGCGGGTGCAGGCCTTCCTTCTGGAGTTCTGCGGTTGCGGTGAAGATTGCACGGTACTGGGTTTCTGCAATCAGAGGGAAGGAAACGTGCAGACGTACGCCGCGGTGACCCATCATGGGGTTAACCTCGTGCAGGCTTTCGCCACGCTTCTCCACTTCTGCCACGGAAATGTGCAGGTCCTTTGCAAGTTCCTTCTTCTTCTCCTCGCCCTGGGGAACGAACTCGTGCAGAGGGGGATCCAGCAGACGGAACACGACCGGCTTGCCGTCCATGACGCGGAGGGTTTCCTTGACCGCGGCCTTCATGAAGGGCTCCAGTTCCGCGAGTGCGCTCTTGCGCTCTTCGTCGGTGTCGCAGAGGATCATCTTGCGGAGCTTACTCAGAGGGAGTTCGCTGTTGCGGCCATAGAACATGTGCTCGATACGGAACAGGCCGATACCCTGGGCACCGAACTTGAGTGCGCGGGCGGCGTCTTCCGGAGTATCGGCATTGGTGCGGATTCCGAGCTTGCGGAACTTGTCGCACATGCCCATGAACTTGGCGAACAGAGGATTCTTGGAAGCGTCCATAGTCTCGATTGCACCTTCGTATACAAGACCCTTGGCGCCATTGAGGCTGAGCCACTCACCCTCCTTGAACACTTTGT
>JAGABD010000111.1 GCA_017614795.1 Bacteroidales bacterium | reverse complement strand
TCTTTTTGCGTACCGGCACGGCCTTACATGAGCAAGCTCCTGACGGCCGTACCACTACACAAAAATGCCGCACAGAGGTGCGGCACCGATATTTGCATTGCATAGCGCGGAGGAAGAGGGATTCGAACCCCCGGTACGTTGCCGTACAACAGTTTTCAAGACTGCCGCCATCGACCACTCGGCCATTCCTCCATTCAGGACCGCAAAAATAAACAAATTCTGCTTTATCCGCAAATCCCGTAGGACCTTTAGCGTTTTTGCGGGATTTTGCAAAAGGTCCCTGGTTTTTTAGGGGGACCTTTAGCGTTTTTGCAGGATTTTGCAAAAGGTCCCGGTCTTTTCAGGGGGACCTTTAGCGTTTTGGCGGGATTTTGTAAAAGGTCCCGAGTTTTTCAAGGGGACCTTTAACATTTTTGCAGGAAAATGCAAAAGGTCCTGCAACAAGGAGGATAATTTGGAGAATAACGGAAAAATTGCGAATTTCGCAGTACTATGGCAAGCAAATCATTTACATTTCTGGCGGGGGCTGCGATTGGAGCGGCTGTCGCCGTATGGCTGTTGAACTCCGAAAAGGGAAAGGAGGTCCTCGGCAAGGCGGCCGACTGGGCCGATAAGGCTTTGGAGAAAGGCACTGAAACCGCAAAGGCGGCAAAGGAGAAAGCCGGCGAAATGGCCTCCGAAGCCAAGGAGAAGTCTGCGGACGTAGCTAAGATAGCAAAGAAGCATGCAGCCAGAGTCGCTCGCAAGGCGGCGAAAACCTTTGAAGAACTGGAAACCGAACTGTCGAAGTAGCAATGGGACGCATCAAAGATTATATCGACGCGCGCCTGGAGCAGGGCAAACTGCTGGCGGCTGACGGTCTGTCTTCGACCATTGCGGCAGCGATTACGATATTCCTGACACTGGTCTTGCTGATGGTCGTGCTCACCACCCTGGCATTCGGCGCAGTGCTGCTGATCGGCGAACTGATCGGTTCGTACGCCGCGGGCGCCTTCATAGTCAGCGGCGTTTTCCTGGTCCTGACGCTGATTTGCTGGCTCCTACGCAAGAAGCTCTTCCGTTCGATGTTCATCAAGATGCTCCTCAAGGACGAGGGCATCCGCAACTGCCGCGAACTGCACGACGCGAGGATTGCGGCCGATGCCAAAGCGGAAGTACGCCGTGAAGACCTCGAACCCACCAAGATTCTTAACGACTGGCTCGGCGAGAACTCCGAATACATCAACTGGAACAACCTCCTGGCGCTGGCAATCCGCACCATCAAGGAGAAGTGCGCTCCTGCCGAGGCCCCAGAGGCCGCAGAGCCGGAAGAAGGGGCAGACGAAGAATAATAAACTAATAGTCAATGATTTACAAGTTTGCCCCGATACTCAAGACCCTTGTGTGGGGAACCGAAAACTGGGTGCTTTCCGGCGTGCCCGGCAATGAAAGCGTTTGCGCCGCAACCGGCAAGACTCTGAACGAGATATGGGGCGGCGAGTTCCCCCTGCTCATAAAGTTCATCGATGCCAAGAAGGATCTGAGCATACAGGTCCATCCGGACGACGAACTCGCGGCGAAGCGCCACGGATGCAACGGCAAGACCGAGATGTGGTACATAATCGGCGCGTCGGAGGGCGCGCATCTGCTCTGCGGCCTGAACAGGGCGATTACTCCCGAAGATTATGTGCGCCTGGTGCAGGAAGACCGCATTACAGAGGTCATCAAAGATCATAAAGTCTCTCCGGGCGATGTTTTCTTCCTGCCCGCAGGTCGCATCCACGCCATCTGCGGCGGATGCTATCTGGCTGAAATCCAGGAGACTTCGGATATCACTTACAGAATATACGACTACGGCCGGCTCGGTCTGGACGGCAAACCCCGCCAACTGCACACGGAGCAGGCAAAGGATGCCATAGACTACAGCGTCCACCCCGACTATCGAACCCACTACACCCCCGCGAAAGACAAGGAGGTCGAACTGGTGCGCGACAGCCATTTTGTAACCTCGCTTTGCGAAATCACATCTCCCATAGACATCGCTGTCCCCGCCGGTAAGCGCAACTTCTTGATCCTCATAGGTTTGGAAGGGGAGTGCAAGGTCGAGGGCACCGCCGCGAAGGGCTCCATCAAGCTCTCCGCCGGCGAATCCCTCCTCGTTCTTGAAGAATCGTCCGTGCGCATAGCTCCAACCTCTAAAGAAACTCGCTTCCTCACCGTGCGTCCTTAAAAATGCTTTCCCGAAGGCAATATACTCTTTTTGTGACGGTATTGGCTTTGTCGCTAATGCTGCCTGGGTGTAATAAGGACGACATAGACCGATCCTTGCTTGAAGGTGACTGGGGATTGGATTCGAACAGGTATATAGAAAAGATAGATGGAGATTTGGTTCGTGATTATACTAGCACTGATGCTACTACGTTATATACAATAAACAAAGATAAAGCGCCAAACAGGTACATTCTGACAATCACAGAAGATACTGTTGTCAGCCAAATAAACATCTCCTGCTCCAAGAGAGGTAAGATTCATTTTGACAGGGGTTTTTGGTTAATGAATGATTACGAAATACGGTCTTTGAAAACAGGCGCAATGGAATGGAGGGGACGACTCTTAAATAATAATTATCGCGACTATTATTACAGGGAAGAGATTCGCATATTGAGATTCGTAAGACGATGAAAGGAGGGATATCAGTATTGTCCAATCTTCTGCTGGTTGCAGTCCTGTTAGCGATATGTTCCTGCTCGAAACGCATCGCTATAGATGATACTTATTATTTTGAAGAAGATATCAGTTGCTGTCGGGCTCGCATAAGTATGTATTATATGCTAGGCGCCGGTATGGCTTCAGACTGTTTATTAAGTGTCAGGGTATACCCCAATCACATTAACCCGAATTCCCCCCAGAAATGCAATACTAATGTAATGACAGAGGACGGGAAAATGTCAGTAGTGGTAGGGAACTTATGGCCAAATACGACATATCACTATTGGGCGCGTTTCATCAGAAACGGAGAAAACTACGATTCACCGGTACGAACGTTCAAAACGCCGGATTTACCGTCTGGCGCTATTGATATGGGTTTGAGTGTCAAGTGGGCCTCACATAATCTTGGAGCAGAATTTCAGGAAGCGCTAGGCCCGGAATACGCTTGGGGAGAGATCCATCCAAAGCAAGACTTTGAAATGAGCAACTATGCGTTCTACGATGCGAGCAAGGATTCTATCAAGAAATATAATGAATCAGATGGCTTGAAAGCTCTTTTGCCTGAAGATGATGTGGCATCGCTCAGCCTGGGAAACGAATGGCGGATTCCGACGAAGCAAGAATTTCAAGAACTTAAAAACAATTCTTACTCGTCCCGAGCGACATACTATTCTATTGAGGGAGTTGCTTTTACAAGTCTGATAACAGGGCAGACTATATTCTTCCCACTGAGCAACCAGTGGAACACTCCTTCTTGTTACATATGGACAAAAACATTGTCCAGCACTGAAAATGCGTGGGTTTTCCAGCCTAATCAGTATAATTGGATGGCTGAGTATGGTCGAGAGAGACCTGCCCAGATCCGTCCCGTCAAGCAGTAGGAACACCTTTAATATAAACGCGCACGCGCGAAGCTTCCTTCGACGGACTGCGCCCTCTTCGGAATGACGTGGGTGCTACCACCGTCCCGGAATTCCGGACGGTAGGAGCAAAAACGGCAGGAATCGTTACCACCGTCCGCCGTTTCGGGACGGTAGGCACGGACGGACTGGCCCTTTGCCCGACGCGGAGGATGGGGATGGGGGAGAATTGAAAAAATTTTAATAAATTGCAATCTTACAATTCGTAAGAATTCAACCGATTTCACTTTCGATTCGAAACTAAAATTTTGCGAAAATCACGCTTAAAACCTCTTAAAACGCCAAAAATGCGTCTAAGGTATAGTTTGGGGGTGATTCCGATTATTTGGATTTAATTAAAATTATCGCGATATTGCGGCCTTAAAGTGTGTATTCGCGTCCGTATCGCGTGCGCATTTTGGGCTTAACAGAATACAAGCTAGTTAGTTTAGTATATGTTTAATTAAAAGTTCAACCAATGAGAAAAGCAGCAAAACTTTTCACGGCATCACTGGTGCTCCTGCTTTCCGCGGCAGTTGCCTTTGCACAGAATATTACTGTGAAGGGAACCGTGTCGGATGCAGCCACAGGTGAACCGCTCCCTGGAGCAATGGTCATTGTTCAGGGAACATCGAAGGGTGTGAGTGTCCAGGCTGATGGTTCCTATTCCATCAGCGTTCCTGCAAACGCTACCCTTCAATTCTCATTACAGGGTTATCTCGAGCAGATCCAGCCGGTGAACGGGCAGGCGAGCATCAATGTCGCCCTCTCCATCGACAGCCAGTTGCTTGAGGAAACCATCATCATCGGTTACGGTACCTCCACGAAGAGCTCCTTCACAGGTTCCGCCGCGATGGTGAAGTCGGACGCTATCGAAAAGAAGGTCGCCACCAGCGTCACCAGCGCCCTCGCCGGTGCCACCGCGGGTGTACAGATGTACTCCTCCTCCGGTGACCCTGCAAGCGGCAGCTCCGGAAGCATCCGTATCCGTGGTTTCGGTTCGATGAGCGCGAGCAACGCTCCTCTTATCATCCTCGACGGAACTCCGTACGACGGCGCAATCTCCGACATCAACCCTAACGACGTCGAGAGCATGACAGTCCTCAAGGACGCATCCGCAGCGGCTATCTACGGTAACCGCGGTGCTAACGGTGTCGTCCTCATCACCACCAAGAAGGGTAACCCCGGTGAGGCACAGGTCCGCTTCGACGGCCGCTTCGGTGTCAACACCAGGCTCATCCCTCAGTACGACGTGATCACCGAGCCCGGCGAGTACTACGAGACCTGGTACAAGTTGCTCTACAACCAGTACCTCTATGCAGGTCACACTCCCACCGAGAGCTATGCATACGCCGACGCCAACCTCTTCGACAAGGACAAGGGCGGTCTCGGATATCAGGTATTCACCGTTCCCCAGGGCGAAAAGCTCATTGGTACCAACTTCAAGCTCAACCCGAACGCAACGCTCGGCTACAGCGACGGAGATTACTACTACACTCCCGATGACTGGTACAACGAGACTTTCCACACCGGATATCGTCAGGAATACAACGTCTCCGCAAGCGGAGCCACCCAGCGCTTCAACTACTACGCCAGCGCAGGTTTCCTGAACAACGGCGGTATCATCGACAACAGTGGATACAAGCGTTACACCGGCCGTGTGAATGCGGAGTACCAGGCTAAGGACTGGATCCGTCTGAACACCAGCATGAGTTTCACCCACACCGATTCCGAATCCGTATCCGGCGCAGGTGACTGGGGTAGCTCGGGCAACCTCTTCTACATTGTCAACAACATCGCTCCTATCTATCCTCTGTATGTCCGTAAGGTCGACGCCAACGGCAAGCCTTACCTCTACAAGGAAGACGGACGTCAGATCTACGATGCCAACCAGACCAACTTCCAGAGGCCTTCGATCGTCGGCAACGCAGTTCGCGACAACAAATACAACGATTCCAAGAGCTACAGGGATGAGATCACAGGCAAGTGGGGCATCATCGCGACTCCCCTCAAGGGCCTGAGCCTCACCGCCAACGTGGCGGCTACCGCTTACAACGGCCGTGGCCGTACCCTCGGCAGCCCGTTTGCTTCTGCAAGCAGCGTTGAAGGTTCTTCCAGCGTGAGCCACGCCCGCTCGTTCTATGTGAACCAGCAGTACCTCGCCGACTACAAGGTCAAGTTCGCTGAAAAGCACAGCCTGGACCTCCTCCTCGGTTTCGAGCAGTACAAGGTTACTTCCCAGAGCCTGAGCGGTTACAACGATCACCTCTTCAACCCTCTCAATGGCGAGCTCAACAACGCCGACGGCACCAAGAACCGCAAGGCAAGTTCCTCTACCGGATACTATATGACCCAGGGTGTCTTCTCCCGTCTGCAGTATGATTTCGCCGGCAAGTACTTCCTCAGCGCTTCCCTCAGGCGTGACGCTTCTTCCCGTTTCGCGGAAGGCCACCGTTGGGGTAACTTCTGGTCCGCGGGTCTCGCTTGGCTCGTGAGCGAAGAAGGTTTCCTCAAGGACGCCAGCTGGGTCGATATGCTGAAGTTCAAGGTCAGCTACGGTAGCCAGGGTAACGACGACATCGGCGGCAGCTATCCTTACGCCGACCAGTACAGCCACTCCTACGACGAGGACAAGAAGGCATACAGTGTCGTTCTCGACTACAAGGGTAACAAGGAACTGACCTGGGAGACCAACAACAACTTCAACGTCGGTACCGATTTCGAACTCCTCCACGGCTACCTCAACGGTACCCTCGACCTGTTCGCCCGTAAGACCGTGAACCTCCTCTATTCGAGGAACGTTCCTCTTTCGGCAGGTAACCCGACCGGTGTCATCCCCGTCAACGTGGGCTCGATGCTCAACAGCGGTTTCGAACTTACCCTCGACGGCCTGATCCTTAACACCAAGCACGTCAACTGGACTTGGAACGCCAATATCAGCCATTACAAGAACAAGATCCTCGAACTCGACAGCACTGTTCCCGAGGAAGGCCTCAAGGGCAGCAACCGTATCATCAAGGAAGGCGGCTCCCTCTATGACGCATACCTCCGCAAGTACGCGGGCGTCGACAAGGCTACAGGTAAGGCTCTCTACTGGCACCATGTTGATCAGAAAGACCACGACGACAACAAGTATCTGAACTACGCTGTAGGAACCGACGTAAAGACCTCCACCTTCAGCGAAGCCAGCCAGTACAACCTCGGCACCATCCTGCCTAAGGTATACGGTGGTTTCGGCACGACCGTGAACGCCTTCGGATTCGACTTCAGCATCCAGTGCGCATATCAGCTGGGCGGCAAGTACTATGACGGTACTTATCAGACCCTTATGATGACCGATGCGGCAAATTGCGCAGGCCAGAACATCCACAGGGACATCCTCAAGTCCTGGACTCCCGAGAATCCCGATTCCGACATCCCCCGTATGGATGGCAACAGCGACGTTGCTCAGACGGCAGTGGACCGCTTCCTCGTAAGCTCCAACTACCTCAGCATCAACAACGCTACTCTCGGTTACACTCTTCCCGCTTCCCTCGTGAGCAAGGCCAAACTCGCTTCCGTGAGGATTTATGTGGCAGGTGACAACATCGCAGTGCTTTCCGCCCGCAAGGGTATCGATCCCCGCTTCAGCGTGGGTATCGGTTCCTTCACCAGCGGTTCCGGTATCAACAGCAGCTCCTATTCTGCTCTTCGTACCCTCACCGGCGGTATCACCATCACTTTCTAACGCTTAAAATCAGAAGAATATGAAACTCAATAGATTATATTCAGTTTTGATGGCAGGTCTCGCCGCGGTGGCGTGCTCGTCTTTCGACGACATCAAGCCCGAAGGCGGTACCCTGCTTGAGGAACAGCTTCTGAAGACCTACGAAGTGGCTCCCCAGAGGGCTGACGCTTCTTTCAACGGTCTGTTCACTCCGCTCGGAGCTCCTCTGGCGACTTCGCCGGACGACGACCGCGCCGATGACTTCGCGTTCATTATGAACACTCTCTGCAACGACGTGGAAGGTGCGGACATCGTTATGCCCGACAGCGGTTACAACTGGTTCTCCAGCTGCTGCAACTACGGCTCCCGTAATGCAAACTACTGGAACCCGTATCTGCGTTATGCGACTCCTTACAGGCAGATTGCAAACTGCAACACCTATATCGCTTCCTTCCCTGAAGATGCGGTCGATACGGCTATCACCTTCAAGGTCGCCCAGGCCAAGGCCCTGAGGGCATTCTCCTATCAGCACCTGGTATTCGCATACCAGTTCGGCTATCTGAAGGATCCCACCGCTCCTTGCGTTCCTCTCGTGACCGAGAAGACCACCGACTTCGCGAACAACCCCAGGGCTTCCGTCGAAGACGTGTACGCTCTCATCCTCAGCGACCTCGATTACGCTGTCGCTCATCTCGAGGGCTATGTGCGTCCCAGCAAGATGAACATCGACAAGCAGGTAGCTTTCGCTCTCCGCGCCCGTGCTCATCTGGCAATGGGTCATTGGGAAGAGGCCTACAACGATGCGGACTCCGCATCCATCGGCTACACTCCCAAGAGCATCGCCGAAGTTTCCAAGCCTACATTCTACGATATCGCAGAGCACGACTGGCTTTGGGGCTATGATATGATCAAGAGCGTTGCCGAGGTCGAGCCTTATGCGACTGCCGACTCCTGGCTGCGTTCCTTCTCCGGTGACGGCTACGCCGCCGGCGCAGGTACCTATATGCAGATCAACAAGATGCTGTGGGACAAGATTCCTTCGACCGACGTCCGCAAGGGCTGGTGGGTCGACGAATCCCTCGAATCCCCGCTCCTCAATGGTCTGAAGTGGGACGGCAAGGGCGACATCGCCAACCTCAAGATCGAGAATGTCAAGGAAATCTTCCTCCCTTACACGAACGTGAAGTTCGGTATGAAGACTATCGGTTCCGTCGACAACGACAACGACTATCCTTTCATCCGCGTGGACGAAATGATTCTCATCAAGGCTGAAGCTCTTGCTCACCAGAACAAGAACGCCGAAGCTACCCAGCTTCTCACCGACTACGTCACTACGTACCGCGATCCTTCCTACACCGTGTCCGCCGCCCGCAACCTCATCGACGAGATCTGGTTCCAGCGTCGTGTCGAGCTCTGGGGCGAAGGCTTCTACGTATACGATATGATGCGTCTGCAGAAACCCCTTGTCCGTTTCAAGGACAACGCTGCAAGCACCAACTGGCCTGCCAAATACCGCTTCAACATCGCGGCAGATGACGACCTCCTCCTCCTCCGTTTCTCTCAGAGCGAGCTTAACACGAACATGGCGGTTGTTGACAATCCTCCGTTCATCGCTCCGAAGACTGACCAGAATCCCGGCCTTAGGGACGGTGTTACCGACTAATTTAAAAGGTAAAGATTATGAAAACTATAAGCAAAATAGCATTGTTCTTTGCGACCGCGTCCCTCTTCGCACTGGCTTCCTGCCAGCCTGAGGAGAAGTACAGCACCGGTTCCAAGGAAGATCCCAACTGCTACGACGTGTATTTCCCTGTGCAGGATGTGCTCAAGGGCCTTGTGAAGGACCCTTCGGAGCCTACCTTCGACACTATCTGGGTATCGCGTACCAAGACTGAGGGCGAAATTGTCGTTCCTCTCGAGGCTGTGGATCCTTCCGACTCCGTTTTCACCGTTACCGAGCTGAAATTCGAGGACGGCCAGGCCGACACCTGCATCGTCGTGACTTACGACAAGGCGCAGGTCGGTACCGAGTACACCCTCCAGCTCCGCATCAAGGGTGACGAGTATGCATCCAAGTACGGCACAAAGTCCACAGTGGCCGACTTCAGTGTCATCCGCGTGCTCTGGAAGAGCCTCGGCAAGGGTACTCTCGTCGACAACTGGGTGTTCGAATTCGTCGATGACGATATCGAGGTTCAGGTGCGTGACGACGATCACAGCATCTACCGTATCGTATCGCCTTTCGGCGCAGCTTCCGCGGCTGATCTTGGTGTTGATATGAGCGACGAATACCTGATGTTCAGAATCCTCAAGAAGGGTATTACCTTCAAGGGTGTGGAAATCAGCAAGGACGACATTATTTATTACGACTATTACAACACCGGTGCGTACCACTCTGGCTATGGGGCATTCATTTATATGATTCACCCGCTGCAAATATTCAGCGCTCCTACCATTGATGATTGCGTTAACAATTGCGTGTTAAGTTATCAGGATGAAGATGCCGAAAAGAACGTGTACCCTGCAGTAGTGCAGTTCGCGCCCGTATTCTATATGTTCGGCGTCGGAGGTTGGGACCATACCGCTGACGAGGATATGGTGAAGTTCTACTTCCCCGGAGTTCCCGTTGTGGACTACACCCTCGAGATCGAATCCGCTGAAGCCGAAGCAGGCGTGCTGCCCGTGCAGTTTGCTACCGGCGTGGACATCGACACCGTCAAGTACGCAGTGTTCGAAGGTTCCCTTACCACCGGTCAGGTCAACAGCAAGGCAAAGGCCATCGAGGCGGGCGAAGTCGCCGGTTCGGCATTCTTCCTCCCCGATCCTGCCAACCAGAGCGCCGAGGACGGTCTCATCTATACCACTCTCGGACTTACCCTGGATTCCACTATGGTCTACACCCTCGTGGCTGTGGGCAAGGAGGATTCCGTGGTTGTCGCGACCGGCTCCAATGTATTCAAGTACATGAAGGCCGGCGACGATGTTCCGTTCGTGATTGCAGGTAGCCTCGAGTCCACCAAGAAGTACGAGCCTCTCGGAACCAAGTATTCTTCCGACAGCCTGCTTGCATACTTCGTCTATGCGGACGAGACCGTCACCACCCTCAAGGCGGCGATCTACGAGAACAAGACCTTCATCAAGAAGGCTGACGACTGCTGGAAAGACCTTCTCAGCGAGAAACCCGCTCTTGCTGTCGACACCGTCGTAACCAAGCCCGAGCTTGCTCAGGGCCTTGGACTCGAAGGCATACAGCTGGATCTCCTCCCGGGTACCGAATACGCGCTCCTCATCTACGCCAGCAACGGTTATAAGATTCAGACTGCAGCTTATGTGGCGAAGACCACGGGTATCGCACCTCTGCCAGTGTACAAGAGCTATACTTATGCCAACAGGGAGGCATCCCTGATCGACGGCAAGGAGGCTTCCGACTTCTTCAAAACCTATAATCTCTACGCAGTTGACGCCTACGTGGCCGGCAACTCCAGTGTCAGGGAATATATGGGCAAGGCTACCATTGCAGCTTTCGACGAGACGAAATACGGACCTATCGATCCTGCATCTCCGGCTGAAGGTGAGTATGTTCAGGTTTCCGGTCTCCTCTGCGGCAGGGGTCCTGCAGGCTTCGATGATACCGTTATCTTCGATTACTGCGCAGATCCGTTCGGCCTTGGTGCTGACTCTCCCGACGCCCTTGGATTCTTTGGTCCTGCCTTTATGGCAACCGCGGATTCGACTTGCGCCCTCTATACCTATCTCGCAGGAGGCTGGAGAAAGAGTAGTTATGCTTCGGTAATCTATCCTGTTGCAGAAGGTTATCTTGCAATCGTTGGAGAGTCCTACTACACTACCAACTACAACTATTTCTCCACCATCAACTTCTACATTCCTGGTGCGACTGATGCAGATCCTGACATACTGGACGAGGCATTTGCGAACTATCTCCTTGTCGATCCTGCAAAGGATGACAACGGACTTGCTCCGAGCACCCTCCACAGAGTGCAGAAGTCGATCTCCAAGATTCAGAGGTATCACAACTGCGTTGAAACCGCTGCCGGCTGCGCTGCTTCCAGAAAGGAACTTGCACGTGACCTGCAGAAGAGCTTCAATTACAGCGGTAGCCACAAGACTCTTGCCGCCAGCGCCAAGTCTGTCAGCGTGAAGGCTCAGCAGCTGCAGAGCAAGAAACCCGCTGCCAAGAAGGCCAGCAAGAAGTCGGCTCCCAGCAAGAAGTACAAGATGACCAAGAACGTCCGTACTTCCTGGCAATAAGCCCTCTTAATCCAATGATTAAAGGCCCGGCACCCTCCGGGCCTTTTTTCTACAAAAAGAACCTGAATGAAAAAACTTGTCCATACCATAGCGCTGCTGGTACCGCTGGCTCTGCTGACGGTTTCCTGCGCCATCGATGAGAATGAATTCTCTCCCGCCAGCGGGGAAGATATTCCTCTTGCAATCTCCAGCAAATTCGCAAACACCCCAGTGGATGCGGCTCCGCACGAGCTCATCCTCTATCTGGAGGAAGAACCCTCAGCCGAGGCCCTGGATGCGATGCGTGCTGCCGGCGCGATTGCGGTGGAACCGCTTTTCAATATGAAAATCGGCGACGTCGAAGCGAAGAGGCGCGAGGGAATGGACAAGTTTTGGCTCGTAAAACTCGGCGACGCCGTGGATTACCGTTCCGCGGCGCTGTCGATGGCGGGTCTGGACGAAGTTCGCAGAGTGCAGTATTCCACCCTGTATCACAAGGCGTCCGACTGCAAGATGATTCCGCTCGACGAGACTCCCAGGCCTGCCCGCAAGAGCATCGAGCACGTCTCGAACCTGTCTTCGGTGTTCAACGACCCGCAGGTGGGCAAGCTGTGGAATTATAAGAACGACGGCAACAAGCTCATCAATCCCGAGACATATGCCGGGGCCGACATCAATATAGTTGACGTCTGGAAGAACCTCTGCACGGGCGACAATTCCATAATAGTCGCAATCATCGACGAGGGTGTCAAATACAACCATCCCGACCTTGCAGCGAATATGTGGGTGAACGAAGCTGAGAAGAACGGCGTGGAAGGAGTCGACGACGACGGCAACGGCTATGTCGACGACGTCTACGGTTACAATTTCGCGGACAACGGCCCCATTACCTGGGAAAAGCTTGTCTACGACAGCAGCGGGCACATCACAGACGACGGGGACGTGGGACACGGAACCCATTGCGCCGGCATCGTCGCCGCGGTAAGCAACAACGGCCGCGGAATTTGCGGAATAGCCGGAGGCAACGGCAGCGGCAACGGCGTGCGCATAATGTCCTGCCAGGTTTTTAGCCTTGGCGCCACCGCCAGCGGGGCGAATATCGCCCGGGCGATGGATTATGCCGCTTCGATGGGGGCGTCCATCATCTCCTGCTCTTTCGGCTCGCGGGCGGGCTCTTACACCTCCGATGCGGATTATCAGCGGTATACCGACAATCTTGCGGAGTATCAGGCTCTTGCAAGGTTCGAAGGCACCGTGAACTGCCCTATGATCACGGACGGAAGCCTTGCCGTGTTCGCAGCTGGCAATGATGGCAGCCCCTATTCGAGTTATCCCGGAGCGACGAGGGATATCATAAGCGTTTCCGCGTTCGCTCCCGACTTCTGGCCGACAGTCTACACCAACTACGGGCAGGGATGCAATATTACCGCCCCGGGCGGTGAGATTGCCGTAAATGTGGCCAACAACATCACTCACGAAGGCAAGGTCCTGTCGACCGTTCCCCCGGAGGTGCACGACCTCAATGCGGCCGGTGTGGAGTACGGATGGATGCAGGGCACTTCGATGGCCTGCCCTCACGTCGCAGGCGTTGCGGCGCTGGGCCTGAGCTATGCGAAGCAGCTCGGCAAGACCTTTACCCTTAAGGAGTTCAAGAATATGATCCTTTCCTCCACCAACAACATCGACGACAGGATCAACCAGGCCCAGACCAAGATTGTGGGCTACAAGAGCAATCCGACCCGTACAATCAATCTCGGCGATTACTGGAAGAAGATGGGCACGGGTTGCATCAACGCCTGGTCGCTGATGATGAAGATAGAGGGCACGCCTTCGCACGTGGTTTCCATCGGCAAGAAGCAGTGGATCGACCTCTCCGAGTATTTCGGCTCTTCCTCCACCTCCCTTACCTATCTCGGGCTCGAGGTCAGCGACGAGGCCCGCCAGGCGATGGGCTTCGCGGAGAACCCCCAGCTCAAGTACGGGCGCCTCTATGTGCATCCCACCAAGATAGGCTCCTGCAAGATTACCGTGAAGGCGATCGCGGGCGGCACTTCTCTCGGCGGCGGCACCAACCCTACCGGAGGTATGGAGATGAAGCAGGATGTTTCCATCATTTCTAGGCCCGACGCAAGTTCCAACGGTTCCTGGTTCTAAAACTGAAGACTATGAAAAGAGCAAGTATTATAGCTTTGGCGGCTTTCGCGCTGCTCCTCGTGGCGGCCTGTTCCAAGAACAAGAAGGACGAGGGCGTTCCCTCGGCCCTGGTGGGGAACTGGGAGCTGGTGGACATCACCGTAAAGAGCGCGAACCTCGGCGGACAGACCGTCGACGTCTTCCTGAGCTTCACTTCGGGAAAGAAGTTCACTGAGTACCAGAAACTCGGCGACGCCGGCCGCTATTCCGTGTATAAAGGCACTTTCAAGGCCTCGAAGTCGTCCATTACCCGCCATTTCAGCGACGGTACCCCCGACAAGACCTACAAATGGAAGTCCGCGGGGGACAACCTGGTTCTGATCGATGGCGATATGGAGCAGGTTTTTTCTCCCGTGGAGGCTATTCCACAGGAAGTCCTGGACAATACCTATTAGTTATTCCGCCAGTTCGAAATCTATCTGGCGCTGCTGCGGTTCGGCTCCCTTGACGCGTATGCGGACGGGATCCCCGAGCCGGTAAATTTTGCGGCTGTGCCTGCCCACCAGGCGGTAGCGCTTTTCGTCGAATTCGAACCAGTCGCTGCGCATTTCCCTCAGGGCAATCATTCCTTCCACGTGGGTGCCGTCCAGTTCGACGTACATTCCCCATTCGGTAATTCCGCTCACATGGCCGGAGAATTCCTGGCCGATGCGGCTCTGCATATATTCCGCAAGCTTGTATTTGACGCTGGCGCGTTCGGCGTCCGCCGCCACGACTTCGCGTTCCGATGCGTGGACGCATTCGCCTTCGTAGTAGCCTTTGTTGGCGCTTTCGCCACCTGCGAGATAGGCCGACAGCAGGCGGTGGACCATAGTGTCGGGGTAGCGCCTGATAGGGGAGGTGAAGTGGGTGTAGAAGTCGAAGGCCAGGCCGTAGTGGCCGATGTTGTCGGTGCTGTATTTGGCCTTGGCCATGCTGCGGAGCGCGATTTCCTTGAAGGCGGCCTCCTCGGGCGTGCCTTTGGATTCGTCCATCAGGCGGTTCAGCGCCCTTGCCGCGCTGCGGCCGCTCATCTCGTCTTCGATCTTGTATCCGAATCCCTTTGCAAAATCACGCAAGCCTTCGAGTTTTTCGGTGTTGGGTTCGTCGTGGACGCGGTAGACGAAGGTTTTGGCGTTCTTGGCCGCGACGCCGTTCATCCGGCCGTCGGTCGCCACGAACTCCGCCACGGTCCTGTTCGCCAGCAGCATGAATTCTTCTATCAGCCAGTTCGATTCCTTGCTTACTTTCTGCACCACATCAATCGGCTTTCCCTTCTCATCCACTATAACCTTGATTTCAGGCCTGTCGAAGTCAACAGCCCCCATCTTCATCCTTCTCTCCTTCAGTTTATGCGCTACTGCATTTAGCTTCACGATAGCTGTTTTAAGCGCCTCCGCGGCAGTTCCTCCTTCGGACGCCTCGCTTGCGCTCGGCCCCACCTCTCCGCTTTGCTGCGAGGTCCCCCCTCTTACGGCGCCGAGGGTGGCACGTTCCTCAGGAGGAACTGCCTCTGCAGGCGCAGATTCTATAATCTGCTGCGCCTGCTCATAATCCAGGCGGAAGTCGGAGTTGATTATGGTGCGTCCAATCCAGCGGGATTTGATTTCGGCTTTCGGGGAGAGCTCCCAGACGACGGAGAAGGTGAGCTTGTCTTCGTGCGGGCGGAGCGAGCAGAGCTTGTTGCAGAGCTTCTCCGGAAGCATCGGGACGGTGCGGTCGACCAGGTAGACGCTGGTGCCGCGTTCGCGGGCCTCCTTGTCGACGGGAGTGCCGGGCTTGACGTACCACGAAACATCGGCTATATGGACGCCTACTTCGTAGTTGCCGTTCGGCAGGGGCTTGAAGGATAGGGCGTCGTCGAAGTCTTTTGCGTCGGAGGGGTCTATGGTGAAGGTCAGCGTATTGCGGAAGTCCGTGCGGCCCTTGAGCTCGGCTTTGCCGATCTTCTCGGAGATGGCGTCGGCGGCGTCCTCCACCTCTTTCTCGAAGCGCCAGGGGAGGTTGAATTCCGCGAGGATGGCGTGCATCTCGGTGTTGTTTTCGCCCGGGAAGCCGAGAACTTCGGAGAGATGGCCCTTCGGGGCATAGTCGCGCCTGCCCCAGGTATCCACCACCGCGGCGACCTTCATTCCGCGTTTCGCGCCGAGGCCGGCCGCCTGTTCGGCGTCCACCTCGATGTCGTAGGGCATATTCTTGGCCTGCATCAGAACCCAGGCCTGGGCGCCCACGGTATGGAAGATTCCGACGAAACTCTTGCCGCTGCGGCGCACGATCTCCACCACTTCTCCTTCGCGTTTGCGGGGGGCTTCCTGGCCGAATCCGCGCTGGCCGGCGCGGGAAGATGCCCTTGCGGGCAGGTCCTTGGTGACAGCCACCTTGACGATGTCGCCGTCGAGCGCGTTGCGGGTTTTGGCCGCCTTTACGTAGATGTCGTCGTCCTGCCCTTCGACGCTCACGAAGATGTAGCCTTCGCGAGTCATCTGCACCTTGCCTTCGTATATCGGCGCGGGGCCCCTGCGGCCAGTGCGGCCGGAGTGCGGGGACCTCCCTCCCTTGTTCTTCTTTTTGCCCATAGTTGTATACAAATATAAGTCAAAATGCCGTTTTTACCGTCTTGTATCTTGCAAATTGCGCCATTTTTTGTTTTCTTTGTGAATTGTAACCGCAACTAAAGATTAATACAACCATATGAAAAGACTTTTTACAGTAGCGATCGCGGCTCTGGCCTTCGGGCTCGCCGCCATGGCGCAGGGCCTTCCCAAGACCGAGTATCAGATTATCGGATTCGGCGGCAAGGCCGGCATCAACTACACTGTCGACAAGGGTAACTTCGAGCCTATACCCGGTGTAGACCAGAATATCCATTCCGTGGATTTCGGCAAGCCTATGGATCTTCCCTGGGGCTTCGGCGGAGGTTTCGGCTTCGTCTGGAATTTCCATCCCCATTGGGGACTGCTCACCGGCATCGAGGCGTCGTACTACCAGGCCGAAATCAAAACAAGTAAGGACGATATCTTCTGCACCACAAGGATGTGGACTGAGGACCCTAACATAAACCCCGGCGCTGGTAACCTCAGCGATTACATCGACCATATCACTTCCAACGATTTCCAGGAATCGCAGAAGGTATGGATGGTTCAAGTTCCCTTGATGCTTCAGTTTAATGCTGCGCTCAACAGCCGCGAGAGCATTCACTGGTATTTTGCCGGAGGTGCCAAGCTGGCATACGGCGCGAAGGCGACCTTTACCCAGAAAACCTCGCTGGACCTTCTCAGCAGGATTGATTCGTGGGGTACTGGCATGGCCAACGATCCGAATACGGCTCAACCGGGCGATCTTGTAAGGTATCAGGTTTCCGGTTCCCAAAACAAGTGCGGTCACGAAATCAAGGACGGCAAGCTGGAAATCCGCCAGTTGAACGGTTTCGCATCGATCGAAACCGGTCTGCGCTGGCAGCTTACCGGCGGTTTCGGCCTTTACACCGGCATCTACTGCGACTACGGCCTTCTTTCTCTGACGAACAAGCCTACCAAGAAGGTTATCAGGGGTGAAAATGATTATGAGATTACTTATTCTCCTGCCGGAATGGATGTGAAAGTCAAAGAAGCCGGCAGTATCCTGAATGCCCAGCAAGCAGACTACGCTACAATCGAGGCGCGGGGTGGTACGTATGGTTACTTTCTCCCCGGCTCCACCGACGGCATCGTCATGCATAAGAACGACAAGGCTGCAGTTAAAGGCCCTCAGAACCTCTTCAGCGCCGGTATCAAGCTGCGCCTGAGCTTCGGCCGCAAGAGCGCCCCGAAGGTGACGCCCGTGGTCGACGAGCCTCAGATCATCTACGTTCCCCAGAAGAAGGACACCGTAACCGTGAAGGATACCGTGACCGTGGAGAAGGTGGTCGTCGAGAAGGATACCGTCACCGTCACCAACACCGTGACCGTGAAGGACACTGTGACCGTCGAGAAGGTCGTGCGCGATACCGTCATCATCATCAAGGAAGTTCCCGTGGAAATCCAGAAGGTGATGAGGGACCTCAGCAACACCCTCTTCAAATTCAATAAGTTCAACCTTGGCGAGACCGAGAAGGGTTACCTCGACATGGTGGCCGACTGGCTCAAGAGCGAACCGGAAATCAACGTGGAAATCGGCGGCCATACCGACAGCGTCGGTAGCGACAGCTACAACCAGAAGCTTTCCGAGCAGCGCGCCAAGGCCGTCTGCGACTACCTCATCTCGCAGGGCGTGGAGAAAGCCCGCCTGTCCTACAAGGGCTACGGCGAGAGCGAACCCATCGCCACCAACGAGACCGAATCCGGCCGCCAGCGCAACCGCCGCGTCGAACTGAAGATACTTCAGTAATTGTGGATTTGGCTCATACTGGCTTCTGCGGTCTTTCTGGGCGGCTATGACGTCGCCAAGAAAAAGGCCATAGAAAAGAACAATATCTGGTACATATTGTTCGGAGCCACGGCGCTCAGCGCGCTGTTTCTGAGCCCCTTCCTTTCGCACGGCAGCGCGGCCGAACACGGAGCGCTTATTCTCAAGGCTACCCTCGTGTGCACCTCCTGGGTGTGCGGGATGGTGGCCTTGAGGCTTCTTCCCATCACAATAGTCAGCACCTTCAAGGCATCGCGGCCTATGTTCGTGGTGCTCTTCGCCCTTCTTCTCTTCGGCGAGAGGCTCTCTCCCGCGCAATGGGCAGGGGTGGTGGTGATACTTGCGGCCCTCTTCCTTCTGGGATATTCCGGCGGCCGCGAGGGCATCAGCTTCATTCGAAACCCCGGCGTCTGGGCTCTGTTCGCATCCATCCTTACGGGCGTGGCGAGCGCTCTCTTCGACAAGAAGATACTCTCCGGCCTTGGAATGGAACCGCTTTTCGTGCAGAGCTGGACGAACGTGTACATTACGGCACTGCTGGGCGTCGTCATCCTCGCAAGGGCGCTGGCGGCTGGGCACGGCACTCCGGCGTTCGAGCGTTTCCGCCCGGACTGGTGCATAGTGCTCGTGGCGGTGCTCATAACGCTGGCGGATATGCTCTATTTCTTCGCCCTCAAGCAGGACGGCGCGATGCTCAGCGTGGTGTCGCTGCTGCGGCGGAGTTCGGTTATCGTCACCTTCGCGCTTGGCGCGGCCATCTTCAAAGAGCACCGTATTTGGGAAAAAACTATTATCTTGGCAATACTTTTGAGCGGGGTTGTCCTGCTTGCACTCAGTTCATAACAAAACGCGATATGAAAAAGCATCTCATAGTCATTCTTGCCGTTGCCGCCGCGCTTTTCTGCGGCGCTTACGGCCTGTCGGCCCAGGAACCTTCCTACACCTTCACCGACGCCTACAATCTTACCCTCTGCGGCAAGGCTTTCGTAACCCCTCTGCCCTATGAGCGTATGGATTTCGACAAGTTCACCGGCTGGACCGAGAAGGATATCAACCTTCTGAAGATGTCTTCGGGCATCATCGTGTCGTTTAAGACCGATTCCCCGTCGATCCGGGTGAAGGCTTCCTTCCAAAAACCTTCCAAGGCCAATACCTCGGGTTTCGCCACCCGCGGATTCGACCTTTATATCAAGAAGGACGGCAAATGGCTGTGGGCAGGTGCGGTCAGCGCCAGCCACGGCGATATGGAGACCAAGCCGATGACGATTGTGAAGAATATGGACCGCAGCGAGAAGGAGTGCATCCTCTATCTGCCTACGTTCAGTCAGATGGAAGGCGTGGAGATAGGAGTAGAGGAGGGGAGCGTCATCAAGCGCGGCGCCCAGCCTTTCCGCTACAAGATCATTCTCCACGGTTCCAGCTTTATGCACGGAGCCAGCACGACCAGAGCCGGCGCCACCGTTCCCGGATTCCTTTCCAGGATGACCGGCCTGAACTTCTGCAGCCTCGGAGTGAGCGGCGACTGCAAGATGCAGCCCCAGTTCGCCGAAGCGCTCAAGGGCGCCAAGGCCGACGCTTTTGTGTTCGACGCCTTCTCCAATCCTTCCGCTGAAGAGATTCAGGAGCGTCTGTTCCCCTTCATCGAGACCATCCAGGCGGGCCATCCCGGCAAGCCGCTCATCTTTATGAGCAGCATCTACCGCGAGAGGCGCAATTTCAACGCGAAGGTCGAAGAGGCCGAGGCGGCAAAGGCGGCTATGGCTGCCAAGATGATGAAGAAGGCCTGCAAGAAGTACAAGAACGTTTATTTCATACAGTCCAACGCCACCACTCCCGACCACGAGACGACCTGCGACGGAGTGCACCCCGGCGATATGGGTTACTACCTCTGGGCCGAAAGCGTGAAGGACCAGATAGTGAAGATCCTCGCCAAATACGGATTGAAGTAGCATTTTTACGATGAGAAAGAGCATTGCATTGCTGATTGCGCTCGCGGCCCTTTTCGCCGCGTGCGAGACGCCCAACGACACCACCCTGGAAAAGAAGGACAAGACCGACAAGCCCCAGACGGGGCCCGAGGCCCCGCAACCCTCGGCCGTTTCGGGAGCGGCCTCGAACGTAAACGAGATTTCGGCCACCCTGGCCGGCACAGTGGTCATCCCCGAAGGAACCGTGGGCGCGGAGGCGGGAATTTATATGAGCGAAAGCGCCAGCGTCTACGAGAGTTCGGCGAAGAAGTTCGTGGCCGAATCTATCGATGCCGACGGCAACTTCACGGTCGTCGTCGATTCGCTCACGCCCGCGACAACCTATTATTACAAGGCCTATCTCAAGGGTGATGGCGTTTCCGTGACCGGAAGGGTGCGCAACTTCAAGACATCGGACCTCTGGGTTACGGTGACGGTGAGCGACACCAGCAACTTCAGCCTGACGGGCACCGCAACGGTAACCGGCAATCTCAGGATCCAGGCATCGCAGGATTATCCCATCGAGGCGAACCTCTACTGGGGCAAGGACATTACGGCGGCGGGCAAGCTCTTCACTGAAGGTACGCAGGTCCCCCTGACCGTCGATGCCGAAGGAAACTTCACAGCCCAGTTCGGGCCCTTCACCTACAATGCGACCTATTCCTATGTGGTCAGGGCCACGGTCATGGGGAAGACTGCCGTCAGCGCGATGAAGACCTTCGCCACTCCCGAGCTTCCGTTCGAGATTACGGTGACTACCGGTGACGCATCTATGGTGAGGGACACCTCGGCGCTCCTGAGGGCTACGTATACCGTGAACTACGAACCTCCTTTCGACCTTCAGTTCATCTTCGTCTACAGCGAGCACGAAGGAACTCCTTATGGCTGGATGGAAGCGGGATATATAACCGAGAATTCCGGTTGGACCGGAGGCTATTCGTGGGGCGGCAACAGCGTGATGGGCTTCTGCAGAGGCCTGAAACCTTCCACCACCTATTATTACGCGGCCGTGGCAGTGAAGTTGAACGCTGAAGGCACGGGGCCCGAGGAGGTCTGGCCGGGCGATGTGAAGAGCTTTACGACGACAGCTTCGGCAACTGCGGGCAATCCTTAGAATTGTTTATGAAACGAATTATACTCAGTACTCTTTTATTGGCCGCCGCGACGCTCTGCTTCGCGGCGACCTCTTCCGAGGCCCGTTGGCTTCGCCAGTCGTGCATCAGCCCCGACGGCGCTTCGGTGGCATTCGCATATCAGGGTGACATCTTCGTCGTTCCCTCGGCAGGAGGAGCGGCCTGTCAGTTGACGACCAATCCCGCGCACGATACGGAACCCATCTGGACTCCCGACGGCAAGCATATAGTCTTCGCGTCGATGCGCGAAGGCAGCAAGGACATCTGGGCAGTGCCCGCCGAGGGCGGCGCCCCGCTCCGCCTTACCGATTACGGCAAGAACGAGACCCCTCTGGCTGTCGGTCCCGACGGACAGGTGTATTTCTCGGCGGACATCCAGGAGGACCCGGTGAGCGCGGTGTTCCCTGGCGACTACAAGCTGTACTCCGTTTCCCTGCCCGAGGCCCTGGCTTCCGGGAAGGTGCCCGCACCGCGCCAGCTGATGTCGGTGCAGGTGGAGAATCTGAGCATAAACGCTTCAGGCACAATTCTTTATGAGGATTGGAAGGGCTATGAGGACCCGTTCCGCAAGCACCATACCTCCGCCGTCACCCGCGACATCTGGAAGCTTGAAGGCGGACGCTATACCCAGCTTACGCATTACGTGGGCGAGGACCGCAACCCGGTTTTCGCTCCCGACGGCAAGGGCTTCTATTATCTCAGCGAGCAGAATACCGGCGACGAGAAGGTGGATTCCTGGGGAGGCGACTCGAACATCTGGGCATCGGACATCTCCGGCGCGAAGCCGCGCCGCATCACCTCTTTCAAGGGAGCGCCCGTGCGGTATCTGAGCATCTCGGCGAAAGGCACCCTCTGCTTCAGCTGGAACGGCGACCTCTATACCCTCGCTCCCGGCGGCAAGCCGCAGAAACTTGCAATCAGCGTGGTGAAGGACGTCAACGAGAAGCAGCAAATCTTCAAGACGGGTATCAGCAGCGCCGACGAGATAGCGGTTTCGCCCAACGGCAAGGAGATAGCGATCATCGCCCGCGGCGACGTGTATGTGACCACTCTCGATCTCAAGGACACCCGCCGCATTACCGACACGCCCCAGCAGGAAAGGGGAGTGAGCTTCGGAAAGGACGGCCGCAGCCTCTATTACGCTTCCGAGCGCGACGGGGAGTGGGCCATCTGGCGTACCGAACTTAACGACAAGAAGGACAAGTACTTCACTTTCTCCTACGATACCAAGGAGGAACGCGTCACCCCCAAGGGACAGACCTGCTTCCAGCCTTCCGTCAGCCCCGACGGCAAGTGGCTCGCGTACCTTCGCGACCGCACCGAGATAGTGGTGCAGCCCGTTTCCGGCGGCAGGCAGAAAGTGCTTCTGCCCGCAGGCATCAACTATTCCTACAGCGACGGCGACCTGCCCTTCGCCTGGAGCCCCGACAGCCGCTACATCCTCACCGGATACCAGGGCGGCGGACGTATGTACAACGATGACATCGCGCTCATTTCGGTGGACGACAGCAGCCTCACCGACCTCACCCTGAGCGGCTATACCGACGGCTCGTTCCGCTGGGCGCTCGGCGGCAAGGCCATGACCTGGGTGAGCGACCGCGCCGGTTACCGCAGCCACGGCAGCTGGGGAGCCGAAGGCGACATCTACATAATGTTCTTCGACGACGAGGCGTATGCGTCTTTCCGCAAGGACAAGGAAATTGAAGATATAGAGAAGCTGCTAGCGCCCAAGGACAAGAAGGACGAGAAGAAGGATACCGCCGAGGTGAAGAAGGAGAAGAAGTTCGAGCCCGAGCTCACCCACCGCGAGGACCGCGTCATCCGTCTCACCCCCAATTCCGGGCGCCTTGGCGACCATCTGCTCTCGAAGGACGGCACCAAGCTCTACTATGTCGCGCAGATGGAGAAGACGCGCGACCTGCTCTGCCTCGACGTCAAGAAGAAGAGCGTGAAGGTGGTGAGCAAGAAGGTGAACGGCGAGTTCTATCCCGCCCCCGACGGCAAGTCGTTCTTCATAGTGAGCGGCAGCGGGGTGGAGAAGGTCGAAGTTTCGAGCGGCAAGAAGAGCAAGATTGAGTTCAGCGGCGAGTTCGAGTATTTCCCCCGGAAGGAGCGCGAGTACATCTTCGAGCACTGCTGGAAACAGGTCAAGGAGAAGTTCTACGATGCCGGAATGCACGGCGTCGACTGGGACGCGCAGAAGGCCAACTATGCGCAGTTCCTGCCTTATATCAACGACAATTACGCTTTCCGCGAGCTGCTCAGCGAGATGCTGGGAGAACTCAACGGCTCGCACACCGGCGGCCGTTTCCGCGATGGCCTGAGCATTGACGCCGGCCATCTCGGAGTGCTGTTCGACGCTTCGTGGAAGGGCGAAGGCCTCAAGATCGCGGAGCTGCTTCCCGGCAGCCTGCTCCTGGGCGCCTGCCCCGAGGTTCAGGAGGGCGATGTCATTATCGCCATCGACGGCAAGAAGATTCCCGCCGGCCAGCCCTGGTACGACGCCCTCTCCCGCAAGGTGGGCAAGCGTATCCATCTGGATATCAAGGGAAAGAAGGATCTTTCCTGCTTCGCCACGCCCTCCGGCAGCGATGCGACGGCGCTCTATACACGCTGGGTCCGCGCCAACGAGAAGAGGGTGGAGAAGCTCTCCGGCGGACGCATAGGCTATGTGCACGTGAAGGGGATGAATTCCCCGAGCTTCCGCGAGGTCTATTCCAAGGCTCTCGGCAAGTACCGGAACTGCGACGCGCTCATAGTGGACACCCGTCACAACGGCGGCGGCTGGCTTCATAACGACCTCGCCAACTTCCTGAACGGGAAACTCTATACGCAGCGGACTCCCCGCGGCGTGGAGATGGGCCCCGAGCCGTACGACAAGTGGATCAAGCCGTCGTGCGTGCTGGTCTGCGAGGACAATTATTCCGACGCCTGCGGTTTCCCTTACGTGTACAGGGCGCTGGGCATCGGTCCGATCATAGGTTCCCCTGTCGCGGGCACCGCCACTTCCGTTTGGTGGGAGCGCCAGGTGAACCCCAGCATCATCTTCGGCATTCCGCAGATAGGATCCTACAGCGTTTCCGAGCGCAGTTTCCTCGAGAACCATCAGCTGCAGCCCGACATCCTGGTGTACAACGACCCGGAGAGCGTGCAACGCGGCGAGGACAAGCAGCTCGAGGCCGCAGTGGCTGAGATGCTTAAAGTGACTTCCGGCAAGTAGTTGTTTGGTCGAGGAGGCTTCTGGGATGGCGGCGGACAAGTTCATCAAGATTCGCGGAGCGCGGGCGCACAACCTGCAGGGAATCGATGTGGACATCCCCCGCGACAGCTTCACCGTCATCACGGGAATCAGCGGCAGCGGCAAGAGTTCGCTCGCTTTCGACACCATCTACGCCGAGGGCCAGCGACGCTATATGAACACTCTCTCGCCCTATGCCAAGCACTTTATGGGCGTGATGGACAAGCCTCAGGTGGAGAGCATCGAGGGGCTCAGCCCCATCATCGCCATAGAGCAGAAGACCACGGGCAACAACCCCCGCAGTACCGTTGGCACCATTACCGAGATATCCGACTTCCTGCGTCTGCTTTACGCTCGCGCTTCGACCGCTTATTCGCCGGTGACGGGCAAGGAACTGGTGCGTTATACCGACGACCAGATAGTCGACCTGATAATGAAGGAGTACGAGGGCCGCAAGTGCCTGCTGCTGGCTCCTCTGGTGCGCGGACGCAAGGGCCATTACCGCGAGCTCTTCGATTCGTTGCGCCGAAAGGGCTATGCCCAGGTGCGCATCGACGGGGAGATAAAGCCCCTGAACGATGTGGACGCCCTCGACCGCTATTCCGCCCACTTCGTGGAACTCGTGGTGGACAAGCTCAAGCCGGGCTCGGGCGATGAGAAGCGAGTTCGCGACTCCGTGATGGTGGCGCTCGGCGTCGGCAAAGGCTCGGTGGCCATACTGGACGTCGAGGACGACACGTTGAGGCACTTCTCCAAGCATCTGGTCGATCCCGACAGCGGCCTCTCCCTCCAGGAGCCCGCTCCCCATACCTTCTCGTTCAACTCCCCGGAGGGCTATTGCCCCCATTGCAAGGGCCTCGGGCAGGTGGTGGACATCAATATCGACAGCATCATTCCCGACCGTAATCTTTCGCTTGCGGAAGGCGGTTTGAAACCTCTTGGCAAGGTTCGGGAGAACAAGCGTTTCGAGCTGGTGCGCGCCATTGCCCGCAAGTACGATTTTTCGCTTTACGACCCCATCGCGGCACTGCCCGACGAGGTTGTGAGCCTGCTCATATACGGCTCCGACGAGTTTTTCCGGGTAGGCGAGGGGACTCTCAGCCAGATGGTGAACTGGCCCGGCATAGTGGACGATATCGACGACCGCGTGGTCTGCCCCGTCTGCCACGGCACCCGCCTGAAGGAGGAGACGAACTGTTTCCGCATCGACGGCAAGACTATCGCCGAAGTTAACGCGATGGAGATTTCGGAGCTTTACGACTGGCTGGGCACGCTGCCTGGCAAGCTCGGCAAGCGTTCTTCCGCCATCGCCCGCGACATCTTGAAGGAACTTCGCGACCGCGTCGGCTTCCTGGTCGACGTGGGTTTGGAGTATCTGACGCTGGACCGCGCCACCGGCTCGCTTTCCGGCGGCGAAGGGCAGCGCATACGCCTCGCCACCCAGATCGGTTCCCGCCTGGTCAATGTAATCTACATCCTCGACGAACCCTCCATAGGCCTGCATCAGCGCGACAACATCAAGCTGCTGAATTCGCTGAAGGAGCTTCGCGACGAGGGGAATACGGTGGTCGTGGTCGAGCACGACGAGGCCACGATGCGCGCCGCCGACTGGCTCGTCGACGTCGGTCCCGGCGCCGGCAGCCTTGGGGGGCAGATCGTATATTCGGGGCCGATGTCCGGGAAGGACCTCCCTTCGGGAGTTCGCTCCGCTCACCCCACCACCGGCAAGCCGGCGGTCCCCCCGCTTCCGTGCCGCGGGTGGCACGTCCCTCAGGAAGGGACTTCCCTCCCGTCGGCTACGCTCAAATACCTCTCCGGCGAGGAGTCCATCCCGGTGCCGTCGAGCCGCCGGCGGGGCAACGGCCTGAAGCTGGGCATTCGCGGAGCTGTCGGCAACAACCTGAAGTCGCTGAATGTCGACTTCCCTCTGGGCTGCATAATAGGCGTCGCCGGCGTCAGCGGCAGCGGCAAGAGCAGCCTGATAAACGAAACCCTGGTGCCGGCGCTGAAGGCGAAACTCTACCGCAGCACGGCAAAGCCTCTGCCTTTCAAGGAGTTGGTGGGGGCGTGCAACATCGACAAAGTGATAGAAGTGGACCAGAGCCCCATCGGGCGAAGCCCCCGCAGCAACCCTGCGACTTTTACCGGCGTTTTCGACGACATCCGTGCCCTCTTCGAGGATACTCCCGACGCCAAGGTGCGCGGCTTCAAGGCAGGGCGCTTCTCCTTCAATGTCCCGGGAGGGCGCTGCGAGGACTGCAAGGGCGCCGGGCTCAAGCTCATCGAGATGAACTTTCTCCCCAGCGTGACGGTGCCTTGCGAGACCTGCGGTGGAAAACGCTACAAGGAGGATACGCTCGCGGTGCATTACAAGGGAAAGAACATCAACGACGTGCTGGAGATGCCCATCTCCCAGGCCTACGAATTCTTCCGCACCAACCCCCGCATCGCGCCGAAACTCAAGGCGCTGGTGGACGTGGGGCTTGGCTACGTGCATCTGGGGCAGTCGTCGGTCACCCTGTCGGGAGGGGAGAGCCAGCGAATGAAACTGGCCGCGGAACTCTTCCGAAAGAGCACGGGCAATACGCTCTATATCCTGGACGAGCCCACCACGGGCCTGCATTTCGAAGACATCAAAACGCTTCTGGGCGTGCTGGGGCAACTGGCCGACCAGGGCAATACCATTATTATTATAGAGCACAACCTCGACGTGCTGAAGTGCGTGGACTGGCTCATCGACATGGGCCCCGAAGGCGGACGCGCCGGCGGACGCATTGTCGCCAGCGGAACTCCCGAGGAACTTGTGCTGAATCCGGACTCGGTTACGGGGCCCTATCTGGCTTCAGTTTTGCAGGGAAACGAAGGGTCCGTGAAAAAGACGAAAAAGAAATGAAGAACAAGATCGAAGCGGCGCGCCGCGAATATGCCGACTGGTGTGCGGCGATAGGCATTACGAGCCTGGAGAAGCTGGGAGAGGTGCTCAACGACGGCGCCGGCATCTCCCTTATCAACCTCTGCGAAGCGAGGCAGGAGCGCAAGTACGCCGAGATCGCCAACGAGATATTCTGGCACCGCAAGAAGCATCGCATCGTGATGATGTCGGGCCCTTCCAGCAGCGGCAAGACCAGTTCTTCGCTGCGGATCGCCCAGCAGTGCCGGGTGCTCGGTCTCAACCCCAAGGTGATCGAGCTCGACAACTATTTCGTGGACCGCGAGCATACCCCACGCGACGAGAACGGGGAGTACGATTTCGAGAGCATCAACGCGATGAACATCAAGCTTCTGAACGAGAACCTGAACGACCTTCTGGAGGGCAGGGAAATCATAGTTCCGAGGTTCGATTTCAAGGAGGGACGCACCTATTTCGACGAATCGCGGAAGATGGTTCTCGAACCCAACGACATCCTGTTTATGGAGGGTATCCACGCGCTGAATCCGGCGCTTACTCCCAATGTCGACCACGAAAAGTTCTTCAACATCTACATCTCGGCGCTGTCGGCCCTCAAGGGCGGGCGCAAGGTGCACGGATCCACCACTGACAAGAGGCTTCTGCGCAGAATCGTGCGCGACAACCGCGTTCGCGGCATCAGCCCCGAGGAGAACATCCTCCGCTGGCCCAGCGTCCGCAGGGGAGAGACCCGCAACATCTTCCCTTACGAGGAGAACGCCCGCGTGGTCTTCAACTCTTCGACTTTGTACGACCTTCCGCTGCTGAAATACTATGCGGAACCCCTTCTGTACGGCATCACCGAGGCCAGCCCCGCATACGCCAAGGCCCAGAGCCTGTTGCAGTTCCTCGAGCCGGTCGTGGCCCTCAAGCCCAACGAAATCGCCGCCATCCCCCCGACCTCCATCATGCGCGAGTTCATCGGCGGACAAACGCTCTGAGCGGCTTGCAGAACATCTCAGTGCTTGCGAAACTAACTGTTTGATTGATAGTGAAATAAGAGCTTTGCCTTCCGGTTGGAGAAGGAAGGCAAAACAACGATTATATTGATAATCAGGTGTTTACGTTTGCAGGGCGAAAGCCTTGCGCAGGGAATCCACCGCGTCAAGCTTCTCCCAAGGGAAGAACTCCACCTCACGAACCTGTTCGCGGGCAACGACATCGCCCGTGGCGGGGTCGGTTTCGCGGTGCAGGAAAGTGACTTTCTCCGTGTAGGGTTCGCGTCCGAAATGCCCGTAGGCCGCGGTCGGGGAATAGATGGGATTGGTGAGGCCGAAGCGCTTGATGATTGCCGCGGGACGGAGGTCGAAGAGCTCGGAAATCTTTTCCGCAATTTCGGCGTCGGGCTGCTTCGCCGTGCCGTAGGTATCCACATAGACGGAGAGAGGCTTCGCCACGCCGATGGCGTATGCCAGCTGCACGAGGCACTGCTCTGCGATGCCCGCCGCCACGATGTTCTTGGCGATCCAGCGTGCCGCGTAAGCAGCGCTGCGGTCGACCTTCGAAGGATCCTTGCCGGAAAAGGCGCCTCCGCCGTGGGCTCCGCGTCCGCCGTAGGTGTCCACGATTATCTTGCGGCCGGTCAGGCCGGTATCTCCCGCAGGCCCGCCGATCACGAACTTGCCGGTGGGGTTGACGTGAAGCACCGCCTTGCCGTCGAACAGCTTCGCGATATCTTCGGGCAGGCTCTTGATGAATGTCGGCAGGACGATGCGGCGGATATCCTGCTCGATGCCCGCGTGCATCTTCTCGTCGGTGTCGAACTCGTCGTGCTGGGTGCTCAGGACGATGGTGTGGATGCGGACCGGCTTGTGCGTATCGGCATCGTATTCCACGGTGAACTGAGCCTTCGCGTCGGGCCTCAGATATGCGAGGTCGCCGCTCTTGCGGTAATCTGCCAGAAGCTGCAGCAACTTGTGCGAAAGATACAGCGGCAGGGGCATATACGAAGGGGTTTCCTTGCAGGCGTAGCCGAACATTATGCCCTGGTCGCCGGCACCCTGGTCGGCCTCGGGTCCGCGGTCGACTCCGCGGCTGATGTCCGCGCTCTGCTCGTGGATGGTCGAGATGACGCCGCACGAAGACGCGTCGAAGCCGTATTCGGCCTTGTTGTAGCCTATGCGGTCGATTACTCCGCGGACGGTCCTGTCGATGTCCACGTAAGCGTTCTCGGAGCTGACCTCGCCGCCCACGATGACCAGTCCGCTGGTGCAGAAGGTTTCGCAAGCCACGTGGCTGTGGGGGTCCTGGCGAAGGAACTCGTCGAGAATAGCGTCTGAAATCTGGTCGGCAACCTTGTCCGGATGCCCTTCCGAAACGGATTCGGATGTAAAGAGATAGTTCATTTTAGCATTTGTTTCAGTTAGCTGCATACGGCAGCTCGTTCCGGGGTTGCAAGCAGTCAAATCTTTCCCCGTATTTGCGGATGCAAAGATACGCCAATTACTTTGATTTACAAAGCGGAATCTATAGTCTTTTTGTTCTTTTTAATCGTCACTTTTGTAGTTGGCGACATTTCGCCTTGTTATTATATGAATTATGGTGCGAACAATTCAGAGCCCAAGATTCTCCACGTATATCAACGGTCGGAGAATGGTTTCCTGTTGTTCTATACCGTGACGGATATTCTCGTATTCTTCAGCATAATCTCCGTTTGTTCCAGGAAACATAAAACTGTTGCGCTGGCCGTATGCCCGATGAGAGACCATGTCCACCTATTGCTAAAATGTGGGTCAAGGAAGGAAGCGGAACCTTTCATCAGGGAATACAGCGCTCTCTACGCACAGTCGTTCAATGAGAGTATGGGGCGTCATGGAAAGGTGTTTCGAAAATCTTTCGGATGTGCGGTAAAAACCGGGCTTAAGAGAATACGTACAGCCTGTTCGTATGTATACAATAATCCTGTGGAAAAAGGAATCGGCAAGCGTGCGGAGGAATGCAGGTGGACATTTCTTGCATACGCTAAGAGCGAGCATCCTTTTTCGGAACCATATAAAGCCAGATTGGCGACGACTGCCTTGAAAAAAAGCATTCAACTGATCCAAAGTCGATCCAATCGTGGCTTGTACCTTACTCATAAGATGCTTGAGCAAATGTTCGCCTCTGTAAGTGAGAGGGAAAGGAATCAGTTGGCGGATTATATTGTCAGTCTATATAATCCTATTGACTATCGTACCCTGATTTCGTTTTATGGGGATTATTCCATGATGTGTCTGGCATTTGCGTCGAATCAAGGGAGCGAATATGATATCTTGGAGGAACGCGGCAAGGGGTCGGATCGAGTTTATTCCGATATTGCGTCTGTCCTTCTCAAAGATTTTGGGTTTTCGAGAGTGAAAGATGTCTTGAAAGCGACCATGGAGGAAATCCCGAATATCTACTTGACATTGCTGACCAGGACTGCCGCTTCGCCACTACAGGTACGAAAGTATATGAGGCTTGCAATCGCAAATGATTGGCCATCAATATAATCCTTGTTTTGCCTTCCCGGTGTGAACGGAAGGCAAAATGCCTATTTCGTTATAAATCAAGTAGTTGTGTTTGCGGCCGGAGAAACGCGATTATTAACAATAATTGTTGATAAGTTTATTTACAATAAACCGTCTAAAATGTTATCTTTGTCAAGCCAAATGGCGAAACTTTTTATAAAAACCATAAAAACGGTATGAATAACAAACTCCAGAAATTGTTGCTGACCCTGTCGGCGGCATTTTTTGTCGTTGCCTCAGCGTTCGCCCAGGTGACGACATCCAGTATGTCCGGCGTAGTAGTCGAGGACAACGGGGAGACGCTCGCGGGAGCCGCAGTGCTCGCCGTGCACGTTCCTTCCGGGACCAAGTACGCCGCCATTGCCAACTCCGAAGGACGTTACTCCATCGCGGGTATGCGTTCCGGAGGTCCGTACACCGTGGAATACCAGTTCCTCGGAATGAACACCGTGAAGTATGACGATGTCGTTCTGAAACTCGGCGAAACCTACGAACTCAACGTGACGATGAAGTCCAACACCGAGCTGGATGCAGTCACCATCGTGGGCGAGAAGCCTTTCAACGCCTCCATCACCGGCGCAGGTATGAGCTTCGGCCGCGAGAGCGTGGAGAACGCTCCTATGATCGACCGCAGCGTCTATGACGTCGTGAAGTTCACTCCCCAGGCTACCGTCAACAAGAACGGCGGTATCTCCTTCGCAGGTTCCAACAACCGTTACAACAGCTTCCAGATTGACGGTGCGATGAGCAACGATACCTTCGGTCTCGCAGCGTCCGGAACCAACGGCGGACAGACCGGCGCCAACCCCATCTCCATCGACGCCATCGAGGAGATCCAGGTTGTCATCGCCCCCTTCGACGTCCGTCAGAGCGGTTTCACCGGAGGCGCAATCAACGCTGTCACCAAGTCCGGTACCAATACCGTGAAGGGAAGCGCCTATGCGTACTTCTACAATCAGGACCTCATCGGAACCACCCCCGGCGCCGATGTCGAAAAGCGCCTCAAATATGAGGAGCAGGCCAACAAGACCGTCGGTTTCACCGTCGGAGGCCCCATCATCAAGAACAAGCTCTTCTTCTTCGTCAGCGGCGAATACCACAACAAGAGCTATCCTAACGTCTACAGCCCCGAAAACGGCTCCTACGAGAAGAGCAAGGAAACCGCAAGGGACAACCAGAAGTTCAAGAAGCCCGTCACCATCAACGGCGTGGACCAATACTACCTGACTCCCGAAGTAGCCCAGGCGGTCATCGACCACTACAAGGAAACTTACGCCAAGGATGTGAAGGGCTTCAGCGAGAGCTTCGGACAGCACCAGGTCGAGGACAACCACATCAACGCCCTCGCCCGCATCGACTGGAACATCAACGACAACCACAAGCTGATGGTGCGTTACCAGCTCGCAAGCGGCAAGTCCGACAGCTACAGCTCCGGCTTCACTTCCTACTACTTCAACAACTCGAGCTACGTGATGAACGACCTCACCAACACGGTAGTGGCCGAGCTCAACTCGCGTCTGACTCCCGAACTCTCGAACATGTTCCGCGCCTCCGCGGTTCTCGTGCGCGACCATCGCGACGTGGCCTACAAGGGTCCCAACATGTACATCCAGGACAATGTCTACGTGAACATAGGTACCGAATACAGCTCGGGCGCCAACTCGATGGATTCCGACACCTACACCATCACCGACAACCTCACCTGGTATCGCGGCAACCACGAACTCACCTTCGGTACTCACAACGAAATCTATCGTTTCAACAACCTCTTCCTTCAGGCGGCCTACGGTGAATACGTGTTCAGCAACCTCCAGGACTTCTTCAACGACAAGCCCAACCAGTTCCAGTACCGTTACGCTGATCCCAAGGTGACCGGAAGCGACGACCCCCTCTGGAAGGCCGAGACCTATGCCGCTCAGTTCGGTCTCTACGCCCAGGACGAGTGGAAGCCCAACAGGAACCTCAGCCTCACCGCCGGTCTCCGCGTGGACGTCCCCATGCTTCTGAACAAGCCTACCGAGAACCCCGAATTCAACCAGCACGCAATTTCCCAGAAGTACGGCGAAAAGGTCGGCACCGTTCCCGCCGCAACTCCTCTGTTCTCGCCCCGCTTCGGTTTCCGCTGGTTCCTTAACGACGACCACACCACGCTGCTCCGCGGCGGCGCGGGCCTCTTCACCGGCCGCGTTCCTTTCGTGTGGCTGTCCAACGCCTACAACAACACCGGTATGGAAGCGAAGGGTCTGACGGTCAGTAATCCTCCTGTTGATAATCCTCAGCGTTGGACGATTTCCAGCGATCCTTACAACGACCTCGTCAAGACGGGTTTCGCCACCGCAAGCGGCAAGGCAACCATCAACACCCTGAACAAGAAGTTCAAATATCCTCAGGTGTTCCGTACCAACATCGGCTTCGAGCAGACCTTCCTCGGCGGATGGAAGTTCACCTTCGACGGACTCTTCTCAAAGACACTCAACAACGTGTTCTTCCGCAACCTCGCCTTAACTTCCAACTCCAGGGTTTACGCGGTCAACGAGAACGTCGGGCCCAGCACCAAGTACTACACCATCGACGGCAGCTACTATGCGGTGGTCGCCCTCGAGAATACCAACAAGGGTTACACCTACTCCCTCAGCGGCCAGCTCCAGAAGCACTTCGACTTCGGCCTCGACCTGATGGCGGCGTACACCTTCGGACATTCCTACTCGGTGAACGACGGCACCAGCTCGGTGGCATACTCCAACTGGAAGTACAACTACTCCGAGAACACAAACGGTCCCGAGATGTCCTACTCGCTGTTCGACAAGCCTCATAAGGTGACAGGTATGATATCCTACACCAGCCCCGTCTACGGCAAGCTCTTCTCGACCAATGTATCGCTCACTTACCAGGGCGGCAGCGGCCAGCGCTACAGCTATACTATGAACGAGACCGTGGACTTCAACGCCGACGGCCAGAAGGGCAACTCCCTGATGTACATCCCTACCGCCGCAGAGGTGGGACAGATGACCTGGAGCGATCCCGACGACGCGGCCAAGTTCGAGAACTTCATCCGTTCCGACAAGTACCTGAACAACAACCGCGGCAAGTGGTCCGCCCGTTACGCGGGCATCGCGCCTTGGGAGAACCACTTCGACCTGCACATCTCCGAGAACATCCTCTACGACCAGGCTCACGGCCGCAAGGTCGAACTGATGCTCGACGTCCTCAACATCGGCAACCTCATCAACCGTGCCTGGGGTACCTACAACGCGAGCTCCTACAACCTCCAGATTCTCGAGGTGAAGGATGTGACCAAAGTGGCGGAAGGCAAGTATGTGCCTACCTATCACTTCAATCCCAAGACCATCAACCTGAGCGACTTCTACTCCCGTTGGCGCTGCCAGCTTGGTGTACGTGTAACATTCTAATTTTCAAGGGATAAGATTATGAAAAAGATATTCAACATCATTTTGGCGGCTCTTGCGGTCGGAAGCCTCGCGGTTTCCTGCCTCAAGGAAGGCGAGTCTCTTGCCAGCAGCGTGACTGCGGACAAAACCGAACTGCTTCCCTTCGAGGCCGCAGGGTCCGAGGAACAGGTAATCAAGGTTACCGCCGACGGCGAATGGGTGGCCGGCGCTCCTTCCTGGATCGTCCTCTCCACCTATGCCGGAAGCGGCAATGCCGAAATCACGGTCTCTCCCAGGGACAACTACAACGACAATAACGAGATGCTGGCACCCCGCGAGGGCGTCATCACCATCGGCGGCGCCAACGGCAGCTGCGTGGTGAGCGTTCGCCAGAGGGGCGACAAGGGCAAGCTCCTTGTGATTCTTGAAACAGTTACCGTCAAACAGTTCCTCGACAAGTCGGAAGACAAGGATGTGTTCTATCACCTTAGCGGAACCATTACAAGTTGGTATACCAATGGTGAAACCTATGGCAACTTCTATATGGTCGATGCGGCAAACGACACCATTCTGGTCTACGGTCTTACTAAGACCAAGCAGGCTAAGAACGACCAGTCGTTTGGTTCCCTGAACCTCACGATTGGCAGCGCTGTCAGCCTTGCGGGTTACCGCTCTTCCTATAACGGAACAGCTCAGGTAGGAGGTGGTTATGTCTACGATCCTGAAAAGCAGAACGTGCAGATCAGCCCCGAGAGCTACGAGGCGGCCATCGATACCGGCGACTTCGTGCTCGACATCATTTCCCGTGGCACATATACTGTCACGAGCGACGATTGGATTATCTGCGAGGCTCCCGATGCCGACCATAAGGTGAAGGTTCACGTCAAGAAGAACACTGGCGTGGCGCCCCGCACCGGCAAGGTTACGGTTACAGCGACAGTCGGCGCAACCGTCCAGGCCGTCGAATGCAAGATCAACCAGATGTGCAACGAACCCGCTACGATTACCCCGGTGGCTGACGTGATGACTCCCGCTATGGGCTCCACGATGCGCCTCCACGGTACTGTGGTGATGTCCACCGGTGGCAAAAACGGCTACATCCTCGGTGAGAACGGTTCCTATGTGTACGTTTATTACAACAACAGCTATGCTGTCGGCGATTCAGTGAAGGTGGTCGGCAAGAGCAGCAGCTATGCAGACGCAGTGTGCTTCCAGTTCGCTCCTTACTTCGACCAGAAACTCGGCAATGGCAAGTTCAGGGCATCCAATCCCGAAGTTATGGACGCCACCAGCCTCGAGAACTACATCAGCGGAGCTTCCTCCACAAACCTGATGAACGCCAAGTATGTGAAGGTCGAGGGTACCATCTTTGATGACGGCGGTTATGCCAATGCCAAGAATCTGGCTGGCGGCAGCTATGGCGCGAGGCTCTATCTCGGCAAGAATGTGGATCTCAAGACCGATACTTATCTGAACAAGAGCTGCAACCTCTACGGATGGATTGTCGGCTACGAGTCGAACAAGACCCGCGTACGTCTCTTCCTGGAGAAGGCCGAGCCCATTACAGAGCAGTAAAACACTGAACCTGAAAGGGTTTATTCCTCAAAGCGCGACCTGCAAAGGCCGCGCTTTTTGGTTGTTGCATTTATTGCGAATATTGGTTATATTTGTACACTTTGTCGTAGACAAAAGAGACACAAAACTATAACAACAATAACCCGATTATGAAACTCAAGTATTTATTCTTGACTCTCTTTGCCGCCGCGGGGATAGCGTTCACCGCCTGCGAAGAGAAGGAGCAGGATATCTCGAGGCCGGACTGCAGGTTCAGCAAGGATACCCTGAAATTCGACAGCCGGGCCGACTTCACCACGGTGAAGCTCAAGGCGAACCGCGACTGGGTCATTACCTGCGATTCATCTTTCGTCGGTATCGACCACATCGTGGGACTGGCGTCCGACGGCTGGCAGTATCTTGACATCTCCGTCACCCGCAACAACGGCTACAACCGTACCGCGACCGTCTACGCGACGGCGGGCAGGGGCCTTTCGAAGGATATCATCGTGATATCCCAGCGCGGACCCAAGGGCAACGAGGAAGACGCTCTGCTGGTTTCCGTTTCCGAGTTCATCCAGAAGGCCGATACCCAGAAGGATTGGATAGTCGAAGGCGCGATCAGCGGCATCAACACCCAGTACAAGTACTTCTGGATCAAGGAAGGAACCAACGAGCTCGAAATCTACCAGCCTCTCAACTGGGATGCCTTCAAGGACCAGCTCGTCGAGGGCGGTGTCGCCAGGGTGAAGGGACGCTACAAGCTCTACACCGCATCCAGCGGCAAGCAGACCCACGAGATGGAGAAGGGCACGATCCTCAAGTTCACGGCTCCCGCAGGACCCGATCCGGGCGCGAATGTCTTCAGCGAAACCTTCGCGACAAGCCTCGGCTCGTTCACCCAGCAGATCAAGTCCGGAACTCTCACCAGCATCTGGAACTTCGACAGCAACTACAAGTGCGCCAAGGCGACCGCTTATGTCAGCAGCACCAACAATGCTTCCGAAGCCTGGCTCATCAGCCCCGAAATCGACCTGACAAACCAGACCGCCGCGACGCTCGTATTCGACCACGCAGGCAACTACTTCACCTCCATTTCCCAGGAAGTGTCGCTCTACATCAGCAAGGACGGCGGCGAGTACAAGCAGGTGAAGATTCCTGTATATCCTACCAATTACACCTTCGTGTCTTCGGGCAACATCAGCCTCAAGGACTTCATAGGACACAAGATCAAACTCGCGTTCGTCTACACTTCCACCGCCACCAAGGCAGGAACCTGGGAAATCAGGAACGTCGTGGTGAACAAGGAAGATACCGGCGACACGCCGTATGTGGCGGCAAAGGCCTGCGAGTCTCTCGCCGAGGCGGCCGCGCTTGCCGACAACGACCTCTTCGAGTATAACAAGGGCGCTCTCGTGACCGGACGTTCGCAGGGAGGTCTTATGATCAGCGACGGCACCACCACGCTCTATGCCTATGGCGAGACCACCGCTGCCATCGGCGACAAGATCAACCTCAAGGGCGCGAAAGCGACCTACCGCGGACTTCCCGAACTCACCTTCGCAAAGGAGGACGTGAGCATCGTGTCCAGCAACAACCCCGTGACCTATCCTCAGGTGAAGGATATAACTTCCGGATTCGACACTTATACTGCAACCACTTACGAGTACGTAAGCTTCACCGGCACGCTCACCACGAGCACCAACACCGCAGGAACCACCACATATTACAACCTTGCGGTGGCGGGAGCGACGACGAAGGGAAGCATCCAGCAGCCTGCAGCTTCGCTTAACGTGGATTCCTTCAAGGACAAGCAGGTGAAGGTCACCGGTTATTTCGCCGGTTCCAACACCACGACCGGTGGCGAGAAACTTCACAATCTCATCCTCACCGCCATCGAGGCCAGCGACGCTCCGCTCCTCAGCGTCAGCGCTACTGAAATCTCGGCGAATGCCGCCGACACCCAGGCGAGTTTCAACGTGGGCGGCAATGTCGACTGGACTGCGACTTGCGCCACCAACGGCGTGACAGTGGCTCCCGCTGCCGGAAACGGCGCGGCTACCGTCACCGTGACATTCCCCGAGAATACCGACACCGAGAACGCCAAGGTCTACAACGTGGTAGTCAGCACTGCCGCAGCGGCGACTCCCAACAGCTTCACCGTGGTAATCACCCAGAAGAAGGCTGCGGGCGCGAGCGGTGGCGGAGAGCCCGTCACTCTCACCTTCGACTTCTCTGGAGGCAGGGCTTCCGCAGGTGTCAGTGCAGACTGGCCTACAGGAGACAATGCAGGTGGTACATTCACTTGCAAGGCGCAGGAAGATCAGGTCGAGTATTCATTCGTGTTCGGCCAGAACATCTATACGACTGCCAGCGGCAAGTATCTGATGATGAAGGCTACAACTTCTCTCGGACTTCCCGTCGTGGCCGGCAAGGCTCTCAAGAAAGTGGTCGCTACCGGCAGCACCGGACATTCCACCAGCACTCAGGTCGGCATCAGTTCGTCCGCAACGGCTGCCACGTACGTGACGACGACTCCCGCGGCGACTTACGAAGTCTGGTCCACCCAGGGTGTCGCCCATACCTATGAGCTCGACGGCGAGGCGGACACGATGTACTACATCTACGTCACCAACAAGAACACCCAGATAGCCAAGATGGTGCTCACCTACGAATAAACTCCATTTGTCGATGACTTCCAGGATACTCCATAGACTTGCAGCGGCGGCGCTCTTCGCGGCGCTGCTGCAGGGCGTGGTGTCCTGCGGGAAGCAGGAGGCCGAGAAGAAGATTGCGGCTCCGTACCTGACGATCGTGACAAATCCGGCTCCGTGCAACGTCAACGGCCACGGGGACAGCCAGTTCCTCGTCATCGAGGCCGAAGGCGACTGGACCATTTCGCTCGCTTTCCAGGGCTCCCAGTCCGGATGGGCCAGCGTCAATACCAAGAAGGGGTCCGGGTCGAAGCGCAACGTTCTTCTCGAATGGGAAGCCAATACGGCGGAAGAAAGCCGCAGCGTGCTGGTGAAGGTCACCGGCGAGGGCGGCAAGTCCGATATCCTCTTCACGCAGAAGGGGACCAGGGACGTGCGAGCCGCCAACTCCGGCGTCAGGGCCACGAAACTCGGATGGCTGGAACTCCCCGCCACTTCCGAGACCGATGCCTACGACTTCTTCAACAGAAGCATGACCTGGAGGAACACCTCGGTGCGCAACTACTCCTTCTACTGGGACTACGATAACCTGGTGGCAAAGTGGGTGGCATACCCGATGATAGGCGGATACAAGGGCAGCGTCAGCCGTTCGGACGACTGGCAGATAGACCCTCTGCTCACCCGCGACCAGCAGCCGGTGGTTTCATCCCGCGGATTCGGTTCCTACGGATGCGACCGCGGCCATCAGCTCCCTTCGGCCGACCGCACTTTCTCGGACGCCGCCAACGCATCGACCTTCTACGGCACCAATCAGACTCCCCAGTACTCGAGTTTCAACCAGGGGATCTGGGTAGGCGTCGAGAATCTGGTGCGCACCTGGGCTGTCAAGTCCGACACCCTTTATGTGGCGACGGGATGCACGGGCGCGGTCAGCTACGCCCACGACAACGACGGCAAGCAGGTCGCGATACCCGCAGCCTACTGGAAGGCGGTGCTGAGCAAATCGGGCAGCACCTATTCCGCCTGCGCGATCTACCTCCCACACAACACGTCGTATCCCCGCAGCGGCAACGACCTGAAGTCCTACAGCAAGTCGATAAGACAATTGGAAAGTATTCTCGGTTACGACCTCTTCGCGAACCTGCCGGCAGTGGTGGGCGATGCGAAGGCCAGGGAAATTGAAGAAACGAACCCCGCTGGCGTAAGCTGGTGGTGGTAAACAGATATGAAGATGAAAAGAATCATCACCATAATAGCGCTCGCGCTCCTCGTTACGGGCGCCTGGGCACAGAAGTCGAGAAGTTATGTTATCGGCTTCTACAACCTCGAAAACCTCTTCGACACCTATCACGACGAAGGGAAGAACGACTACCAGTATCTTCCCGACGGACAGAACCAGTGGACGGAGGCGAAATATCAGAGCAAACTGAAGAATATGGCACGCGTGATACGCGCCATGCGCGACGACAACGGCCGCTATCACACGATCCTCGGTGTGAGCGAAATCGAGAACCGCCACGTGCTCGAGGACCTCGTGAACGAGCCTGCGATTGCTGACGCCAACTATCAGATTGTGCATTACGACAGCCCGGACCGCCGTGGCGTGGACGTGGCTCTCTTCTACAAGCCCGAACAGTTCAAGTTCATTGAGAGCCGCGCCATCCCGTTCACCTTCCTGCCTTCCAGCATCGACTTCAGCGCGTGGACCCAGCAGGAAATGAACAACTTCAAGACTCGTGACATCCTCTTCGTGCGCGGAACCATCAACGACGAGATGTTCGGCATCTACGTCGCCCACCTTCCTTCGAGGCTCGGCGGCAAGGGCGCGGACCTTCGTCCCCGCGGCGCGGAAATCATCTACGACGATGCGATGAAGATGGAGAAGGAGTTCCCCGGCATCAAGCTGGTGGTTATGGGCGATATGAACGACAATCCCACCGACGCCAGCATGACCACGTTCATGCACGGCGTGGAGGATATAAAGAAAGTGCAGGAGACGGACTTCTATTCTCCGTTCCTGAGCATGTTCAAGGCGGGCTACAGTTCGCTGTACTATCGCGGAGAGGGCAATATCTACGATATCATCCTCGTAAACCACGCGGTGGTGGCGGGCAAGGGCCTCAAGATCCAGAAGATAAACAAGAAGGGATATTACGGCAGAGTGTTCCACAAGGACTTCATGACCAACCAGAGCGGACAGTACAAGGGCACGCCCCTGCGTACCTTCTCCGGCGGTGCGTGGACCAACGGATACTCCGACCACTATCCTACCTATATAGTTGTATCTAAAAAATAAATGTTCGATATGTTCAAAAAACTGTTCATCGCATTCTCGCTGGCGCTGATAGCGGCATTCGCCGCGAAGGCACAGGACCCTGTGAAGCTGCTCGATCCTCTGGACGGCTGGTTCGCGGGTGCCGGCGCAGGATTGACCGTCGGGGCCGACGGCCTCAGAGGGGGCAGCCCTGACTTGAAAGCAGGATTCCCGGCGTTGCAGCTTTACGGCGGAAAATGGATTTCTCCGGCGTTCGGCGTGCGCTTCGGCATCAACGGCCTGCACGGTGCCGGTTTCGATGGAGGATACGGCTACGAGTTCTTCTCGTTACCCGTCGACGTCCTCGTCGACATCCCGTCGCTGTTACTGGGCTGGGACAAGCAGAGTCCTCTCGGACTTTCGCTCTATGCTTCCGTGAATACTGCGTGGGGCATCCCCAGCGGATATGGTTCTCTCGGGCTCGGCGGAGGTTTCCTCGGAACCTGGCGCATCTCGGGTCCCTGGGGCGCATTCGTCGATGTGAGGGGAACCCTGCTCAGGCAGAGTGTCACAGGCAACCTCTACGGCGGCCGTTACGCTCTAGGCTCAGTTACGGTAGGCGCCCAGTATTATTTGGACAATCCCGGCACCAGCAAGCGTCCGGCAGGCGGCGTGGCGGCAGGCGAGGCGAGAGCTTCCCAGGAAGCGGCTCCCGCACCTGTATGGCCCGAATTCAAGGTTGCTGAAGGATATTATCCCGGCCAGGTGCTCGGCCTCAAGGAAGGCTGGTTCCAGGGAATAGGTCTCGGCGTCACTCTCGGAGCGGACGGCCTCAGGCGTCAGCTTCCCGACATCAAGGCGGGATTCCCGGGCATCCAGATTTTCGGAGGAAAATGGCTCACCAACACCCTCGGAGCGCGCTTCGGCATCAACGGCCTTCACGGCGCAGCTCTCAATGGCAAATATGGATATGACTATGTGTCGATGCCTCTCGACCTCCTCGTGGACGTGCCCGTACTGTTCTTCGGCATGGAAAAGGAGAATCCCCTGAGCCTCTCTCTCTACGCTTCGGCGATTCCTGCGATCGGCATCCCCAGCGGGAACGGTTCGTTCGGAGTGGGAGGAGGTTTCCTCGGATCCTACAGGATTTCCGGGCCTCTTGGAGTGTACGTCGACCTTCGCGGTACCCTCAGCGACCAGAAGATGACTGGCGACGAGAAGGGATACTTCGCCTACGGTTCGGCCACCATCGGTACGCTGTACTACTTCAACTTCACCGAGAAGCATCCGGTGCAGGCAGCAGCGGCGGCAGAGGAGGCGAAGGCTTCGCAGCAGGCCGCTCCCGCCCCCGTGGTTCCGCTGTCTGAAATCGCCGCTGCCGGTCTCAATGAGCCTGCGCGCGGTTCGGGCGTGACCCTCGGGGAATATACCGGCGGAATCAAGGGTACGATAGTCAACCGCGCCGCCAAGGCGGCCATCGAAGGCGCCAGGGTGCACGTCTATTCGGGAGCTTCCGAACTCGCGACCGTCGTCACCGACAATGAAGGCAACTTCAACATCAACGGCGTTCCCGACGGAGCCTACACCCTCCAGATCGAGGCCCCCGACTTCTACGCCAACCAGATCAACCTGACCGTGAACGACGGCTACGTGAAGAATATGTTCAAGCTCTCGCTCACTCCTTCCCAGGTTATCGACAACGCTGAAGACGCCTCGCTCCAGGAATTCGATATGGACGACTCGGGCTACAACGACAGCCCCACCGTGCTCTTCGGCAGCAACGACGTGTTTACCAGCGTGGCCGGTTACAACTGGGGAGCCATCCGCTTCAAGAACCGCGGCTACGAAAGCCAGGCGCAGGATGTCTTCCTCGCGGGCGTGAAGATGAACGATGCACTCACGGGATACGGTCCCTTCTCGCTCTGGAGCGGCCTTAACGAGGCCACTCGCGGCAAGGAATCCACCGTCGGCAACGAGATGACCGACTACGGCTGGAGCGGCTTCAACGGCGCGACCAACATCTTCGGCAACGCCACTTCCGTTCGCAACGGCTTCCGCGTCGGCGCCCTCACCAACACCGCATTCTACCGCCTCCGCCTTATGGCATCCTACGCCAGCGGAATGCAGGACAACGGCTGGGCCTACGCGTTCAACGTGAGCGCCCGTCTCGGCGGCAACGACTGGATCGACGGCGTCTACTACCGTTCCTTCGCATACTACGGCTCCGTGGAGAAGAAGTTCAACGACGTCCACAAGCTCGGCTTCGGCCTTATGGGCACTCCGGGCCGCCGCGGCAAGCAGAACGCTTCCACGCAGGAGGTCTACGACCTCATCGGCGACAATATGTACAACTCCAACTGGGGTTACCAGGGCGGCAAGATGCGCAACTCCCGCGAGGCGCGCACCCACGAGCCCATCACCTGGCTCAAATACGACTTCACTCCCAACGACCGCTTCCAGATGTCGGCCACAGCGCTCTTCCGCTTCGGCCACAACGGAGCGACCGCGCTCGACTGGTACGACGCCCAGGACCCCCGTCCGGACTACTACCGCAACCTCCCGAGCTACTACCTCAGCGACAACGAGGACCTCAAGCGCGTGAACGAGGAGAAGGCTGCCTGGACACGTGAAATCTGGACCAATCCCAAGGCGTACAACGACTACGTGCACGTGAACTGGGACAAGATGTACGAGATCAACGCCCAGAGCGTAGACGAGGACGGAAAGATCCGCTCCAAGTACGTGCAGCAGGAGCGCCGCGTCGACCAGCGCGACTTCAACTTCGCCATCTCGGCGCAGTACAAGGTCGCTCCCTGGCTCAAGCTCGCCGGCGGATTCAACACCAAGGTCAACCGTACCGAATACTACACCATCGTTGCGGACCTTCTCGGCGGCGACTACTTCGTGAACATCGACAACTTCGCGGAGCGCGACTTCGCTTCCGACTACGGCGCAGTGCAGAACGACCTTGACTACTACAACGCCCACGGCGAAGCCCAGAAGGTGAAGAAGGGCGACAAGTACGGCTACGACTACTACGCCCACGTGCGCAATACCGAGGGCTGGCTCAACGCCAAGTTCGCGGAAGGCAACCTGAGCGGCAACCTCGCCCTCAAGCTCGGCCGCAACACCTTCTGGCGCGAGGGTATCTGGAAGAAGGGTCTCTTCCCCGACAATTCCCAGGGAGAGAGCGAACACCAGAGCTTCCTCACCTCCGGCGTGAAGGCGGGTGTCAACTACGTGCTTAACGGCAGCCACAAGTTCTACGCGAACATCGGCTACTACCGCGACGCTCCGCGCTTCACCCAGGCGTTCGTTTCGCCCCGCACCCGCAACTCCGTGATGGACGGTCTCACCGTTTCCAAGACCTTCTCGACCGACATCAACTACCAGCTGTTCATGAACGGCTACAACCTGCGCGTCACCGGATTCTACACCACCATCAAGGACCAGACGGACCTGATGAGCGTGTACGATGACCTGCAGAACGCGTTCACGAACTTCGCCCTCACCGGCATCGACCAGAGGCATATGGGTGTGGAACTCGGCTTCAAGGCCCCGCTTCCCATTCCCAACCTCTCGGTTCAGGGAGCCCTCAGCCTCGGCCAGTACATCTACACCTCCAATCCCCGTATGACCCAGACCGTCGACAACAGCGACAAGGTCATAATGAAGGATGAACTGGTGCCCTACTGGATGAGCCATCCTACCGCGGACGGCAAGTTCAAGCAGCACTACGTGCCGGGAACTCCCCAGTTCGGTTCGAGCATCGGACTCAGCTGGAGCAAGAACTACTGGTTCGTGGAAGCCGACATCGAGCGCTTCGCGAACGCCTATATGGATATGAATCCTCTCTACCGCACCGACTACGCCTGCGCGGGTCCCGACCTTACCGAGGATCCCGAGGAGGTCGAGTATATGTGCGCCCAGGAGAAGTTCAAACCCTTCACTCTCGTCAACGCTTCGGTGGGCAAGAGCTGGTTCATCCACTACAAGTACCAGCTTGGCTTCAACTTCAGCGTGAAGAACCTGCTGAACGCCACCGACATCCGCACCGGCGGTTACGAGCAGACCCGTCTGATAGACAATACCAAGTACTACAAGCGCTACTACCGCTTCGACTCCAAGTATTTCTATTACTGCGGTCTCAACTATATGCTTAACGTTTACTTCAGATTCTAGGCAGTATGAAAAAGATATTCATCACTCTTTTTGCAGCCCTCGCGGCGCTCTGCGCCTGCCAGGAATGGGAACCGGTGTTCATCTCCAATCCCAAGGCTGACGCCTCGTTCACTCCCGTGACGCGCGCCGATATGGAGGCGATGGGCGACAGCATCTCCATCGCTGCCCTGCTCGGCAAGTATGAAGTAGGCTCCGGGACTCCCGTCACCATCTACGACGACCTCTGGATTGGCGGCAAGGTGGCGTCTTCCGACAAGTCCGGCAACATCTACAAGAGCATCTACATCCAGGACCCCACCGGGGGAGTGGAGATAAAGATCGGCCGATACAGCCTCTATAACGAGTACGCTCCCGGCCAGACCGTGTATGTGTACCTGCGCGGACTCACCATCGGAATGTACGGCTACTCCGCCGGCAACTACGGCGGCAACGGAATGGTGCAGATAGGCCTTTACGACCCGATGTACGACATCGACAAGGTGCTCGGCTACGAGACTTCCTATATGGAGCTCCAGCAGATTGTCGACAACCACGTGTTCCGCGGCGAACGCGGTCCCGAGGTGGAGCCCGCGGTCCTTCAGGGTTCGCAGCTTCCCGGCAAGGACGCCACCGTGGCCACCTGCAAGTACATAGGCCAGCTCGTCACCATCAAGAACCTGGTGTTCGACAGGCAGAGCTTCACCCTCGTGTATCTCAGCTACAACGAGTCCACCAAGACTTCGGGCAACCGTATCTTCCTCTCCGACAAGACCTGGGGCGTGACCACCTGGGCAATGTCCAAGAACAAGATGTCCGCGTACCTCGAGTCCGGCATCTGGGACGAAGTGAACATCGGCAACTCCGGCGACTACAACTACGGAACCGTGGGCGACCACAGGAAGGTGTCCGGCTCCGACGGCGACATCTACGGCGACATCCAGCGCAACGCATACAGCGTCAGCCAGTATTTCAAGACCGGCAGCGCCACCGTGCAGATCCGCACCAGCGGCTACAGCGATTTCGCCGACTATGAAATTCCCGACGACGTGTTCAACGAAGGCCGCGCCATCGACGCTACCGGCATCCTCACGATGTACCAGGGAAGCGTCCAGCTGTCGCTCATCGACCAGTTCAGCCTGAAGTACAACGACAACGGCAAAAATCTTTACAAAGAATGAAAAAACTTGCAAGCATCCTTCTGACCGTAATGGCTCTCGCATCCTGCCATAGCAATCCTTTCCTCGCCGAGTGGGACACCCCCTACGGGATTCCTCCCTTCGACAAGATAAAGACAGGCGACTATCTCCCCGCAATCAAAGAGGGAATAGCGCGGCATAACGCTGAAATAGAGGCGATTGTCTCCAATGCCGAGGCGCCTACCTTCGATAATGTAATTGCCCCGCTGGAGCTTTCCGGAAGCCTTCTCGCGAAGGTGAGCGGAGTGCTCTTCAACGTGGTGGAGACCGACCGCACGGACGCGCTCGACGCCGTGGTGGAGGAAGCCCTTCCGCTGCTTAGCGACCACGAGGCGGACATCGCCTTCAACAAGGCCCTCTACGAGAAGGTCGCGGCGGTTTATCACGGCGACCAGAGCGGCCTCGACCGCGAGCAGCAGATGGTGCTCAAGGAGCATTTCGAGAGCTTCGAGCGCGAGGGCATCGGCCTGCCTCAGGACAAGCAGGACCGTCTTCGCGAGATCAACTCGTCGCTTTCTTCCCTCACCCAGAAGATAGGCAACAACATCCTCGCCGAGAGCAATGCCTTCAAGGAGAAGTTCGGCTTCAGCGTCGCTGCATATCCCGAGAAGATGACCTCCACCGCCGACCGTGAATTACGCAGGCAGTACCTCGAGGCCTACACGATGCGCGGCCACAACGGCAACGAAAACGACAACCGCGAACTGCTTCTGGAGGTGCTCAAGCTCCGCCTTGAGAAGGCCCGCATCCTCGGCTACAACAATTTCGCCGAGTATCAGCTGGCCGACAAGATGGCTGGCAACCCCGCCACCGTGGACAAGTTCCTCGCCGGCATTATGAAGGCATCCGTCGCCAAGGCGAAGCAGGAGGTCTACGATATGCAGAAGGAGCTTGACAAGGATGCCGCTGCGGATCTCGTTCCCGCGGGCAGCAAGATAGAGCCCTGGGACTGGTGGTACTACGCCGAGAAAGTGCGCAAGGCCAAGTTCGACCTCGACGACGAAGAGGTCAAGCCCTATTTCCAGGTGGATTCCGTGCGCAAGGGCATCTTTGCGGCCGCGCATATATTATATGGTATAGACGTCGAGCCTCTCGAGGGAGTGCCTGCCTACAACAAGGACTGCGTGCAGACCTGGAAGATCGTCGACGCCGACGGCAGCCTGCTCGGCATCTTCACCACCGACTACCTGCCCCGCGACAGCAAGCGCGGCGGCGCGTGGATGAACAACGTGCGCGAGCAGCACTTCGACGCTGACGGCAACGACGTTCGTCCGATTATCGTGAACGTGGGCAACCTGGCCGAGAACCTCAATGTGGACCAGGTGCAGACCGTGTTCCACGAATTCGGCCACGCCCTGCACGGACTGCTCACCAAGTGCCATTATGCCGGCGTGAGCGGAACCAACGTGAAGCGCGATTTCGTGGAGATGTTCTCGCAGTTCAACGAGAACTGGGCCTTCCAGCCCGAACTCCTCGCCCGGTATGCCAACAACGCGGAAGGGGAGACCATTCCCGCGGCCCTCGTGGCGAAGATAAACAACTCTCTGAAGTTCAACCAGGGATTCATGACCACCGAACTCTGCGCGGCTTCGATGCTTGATATGAAGTGGCACGAGGTCGAAGATTTCGAGAACATCGACATCGACGCCTTCGAGGCGGCGGTCGCGAAGGAAATCGGGCTCATTCCCGAAGTCGGTTTCCGCTACCGCACCACCTACTTCAACCACATCTTCTCCAGCGGCTACAGCGCCGGCTACTACGGCTACCTCTGGAGCGAGGTGCTCGACAAGGACGCCTTCGGCATTTTCGAGGCTTCCGAGGGCGGTCCGTTCAACATCGAACTGGCCCGCAAGTTCCGCCGGACCTTCCTCGAGAAGGGCGGCAGCGAAGAGCCTATGGTGCTTTACAAGAGTTTTGCAGGACGCGAGCCCGACAACAAGGCTTTCCTCCGTGCAAGAGGTTTGATAGACTAATTATAGACAAGATGAAGAATATAGTTTTGGTTCGCCACGGCGAGAGCCAGTGGAACAAGGAGAACCGGTTTACCGGCTGGACAAATGTTGATTTGAGCGAAAAGGGCATCCAGGAAGCGCTGGACGCCGGAAAGGCTCTGAAAGAGGCGGGCTTCAAGTTCGACGTGGCTTACACCTCATATCTCAAGAGGGCTGTCAAAACCCTGAACAACGTGCTCGACGCGATGGATCTCGACTGGATTCCCGTGTACAAGAGCTGGCGCCTGAACGAGAAGCACTATGGTATGCTGCAGGGCCTGAACAAGGCCGAGACCGCAGCCAAGTACGGCGACGAGCAGGTGCTCATCTGGCGTCGCAGCTACGACGTGGAACCTCTTCCCCTGCCGGAAGACGATCCCAACTCCGCCACCCGCGATCCCCGCTACGCAGGCGTTCCCGACCAGTACATCCCCCGCACCGAGGCCCTCAAGCAGTGCATCGAGCGTGTTATGCCTCTCTGGGAGTGCGAGATATTCCCCGCCCTCAAGAAGTACGACAACATAGTGGTCGTGGCCCACGGCAACAGCCTCCGCGGCGTCGTGAAGCACCTCAAGGGCATCTCCGACGAGGAAATCGTGAAACTCAACATCCCTACGGCAACCCCGTACGTGTTCCAGTTCGACGACGACCTCAATCTCGTCAAGGATTACTACCTGGCCGACCCCGAAGAGCTTGCGGCAAAGCAGGCGGCGGTCGCCAACCAGGGGAAAGCGAAATAAATAATGGAAGAAGCGAAACTCATAGCCGGGCTGAAGGCCGGGGATTATGAGAGTTACAAGACTCTCTTCCGCCTGCATTATGCCCGGCTGGTGTGTTTCGTAAATGGGATTATTGAAGATCGGCCTGCTGCCGAAGATTTGGTTCAGGAAGCCTTTGTAAAGGTCTGGTTGAACAGACAGAAGCTTGATGAAAATCTTTCAATAGAGAACTATCTGTACGTTCTGGTCAAGCGGGCAATGCTCAATTTTATCCGGGACCGCAAGTTTGCTGAGGATATTTCCGTTGAGATTCTTCAAGGGCTTTCCGCAGGAAATACCACAGGTGAGATTGTGGTAGCCAATGAAACCAAGCGAAAAATTCAATCCGAGGTAAAGAAGATGCCGGAACAGCGCCGTAATGTCTTCCGCCTCAGTAGAGACAAGGGCTTGAGCAACAAGGAGATAGCATCTCAGCTTAAACTCTCCGAAAAGACAGTCGAGCGTCATATAACACTAGCCCTTCAAGATATCAGGAAAACACTTTCCTGATTTTTTTATTTCTTTTTGGGGGATATCCTCTGTCTTTGTGTTCCCATTATATGAGGAACAAAGAAGAACTCAGACGACTCCTGTTGGACAACTCAGATGAGGCGCAAATGGATATTGTGCTTCGTCAGTTGTATAATAATGCAGATGCGACTGACGAGCGGCTCGCAGATAAGGGATTTGAAGCCTTTTCCAGACGTACCGGAATAGAAAGGCATAGAAAAATCAAAACTGTATCCAGGTGGACAGTACGAGTAGCTGCCGCCCTGGCTCTTCCGCTTGTTTTGCTTTCTGTATGGGCAGTCCGAAAGGCTGCAGATGCCGATGTCCAGTGGCTTCAGGTATCTACGACTTATGCCCAGACGCGTACTGTTATTCTCTCCGATGGTACCAGCGTAACCCTGCAGCCCTGCAGCCAGTTGTATTACCCGGATCATTTCTGGGGAAAACAACGTAAAGTGATGCTTTCCGGAGAAGCTTTTCTTGATGTAGCTAAAGATGTACGCAGACAGTTTGTAGTCGGCGCCGGTAATATGGACCTGGTTGTTCATGGAACCCGCTTTAATGTCAGTTCTTTTCCCGGGAATGAAGAAGATGAGGTGGCTCTTTTGGATGGCTCGGTGGAAATACGCATTCGCGACAAAGAAGGTTCTGTTTTCCTCGCCCCGGGAGAGATGGTGAAGTACGATAAAACCGAGGGCTCCATAGTGCACCGTAATTTTGCCGTGAATTATTACGAAGAGGTCCTCAATGCAGGTGGTCTTCAGTTTAACAACGAACGACTTGCAGACATAGCTGCAGAACTCAACAGGCATTTTAATGCGAGTATCGTAGTGGAAGACTCTTCGGTCGCTTCAGTACGATATCTTGCTTCATTCATAAATGGTGAGTCTTTGGACGAAATACTTGCCGCGCTTAATACAGGTGGCCAGTTCCGAATCGTCAAAAAAGACAAGTTTATCTATATTACCAAATGAGACCGATGAGTAAAACGATAAAAAAGATTGCGCTCTTTGCTTTGTTGTTGTGCCCGTTGGTGCTCAAAGGACAGGAGGTAAGCGTGTCGCTACGTTCTGTACCGGTAAGCAGAGCGATATCGGAAATTCAGAAGGCCTCGGGCTATTCTATTGTTGTGAAATCTGATGGCCTGGACCTTAACAGGCAGATATCACTGACGGTAGATAATGAGGGAATTCAGTCCGTGCTGACAAAGGTGTTTGAAGGACAGCAAGTGGAAATCAGCGTCAGCGGAAAGAATGTATTTGTAACAAAAAAGGCCTCACAGGTCACCTCTCAGTCAGTTGAAAATCAGATCGTCAGGGGTGTTGTCCTGGACGAAAGCGGCATGCCTCTGATGAGCGCGGTTGTTCAGGTAAAGGGCCGTGCCGGACAGGGTGTCATTACCAATCTGGACGGAGAATACCAGACCGAAGCCGGCGCCTCGGATGTGCTGGTGATATCATTCATCGGATATAAAACCCAGGAGATTCCGGTTGACGGCAGAAAACGGATAGATATTGCAATGGAACCGGACAGTCAGTTCCTTGAGGCAACTGTAGTAATCGGTTACGGTGTGCAGAAAAAGGTTAACCTTTCCGGCTCTGTATCCGCCGTCAATCTCGAAGAAGCCGGAGAAAACAGGGCACTGACAAATCTGTCCGCCGGTCTTCAGGGAGTGGCTGCAGGTCTTCTTGCGCAGCAGTCATCGGGCGAGCCTGGTGCGGATGAGGCCAGTATAACAATCCGTGGTCTGGGAACCCTCAATAATTCTGCGCCGCTTGTGGTCATAGACGGCGTGATAGGCTCCATGAACGACGTCAACCCCAACGATGTTGCAACGATGTCAGTGTTGAAGGACGCTGCATCCTCGGCTATCTATGGTTCCCGTGCCGCAAACGGAGTAATACTCATTACAACCAAGAGTGGCAAGGAAGGCCAGTCCAAAATAATCTACAACGGCAAGGCCGGTTGGCAGAGGGTGGCTATGCCAATAGATGTGGTGAGCGATTATGTCACCTATATGAAAACCATCAATCAGGCATCCGCGAATGCAGGATCGGTTAAACCATATAGCGAAGACATAATCGATGAATGGCGCAGGAATACCGGGAAGAACGAGATATACTGTAATACTGACTGGTTCGACGAAGTGTTCCGTCCGTCTTTCCTTCAGGAGCATAATCTTCAGGCATCAGGAGGAAATAAAAGCGTCAATTATCTGGTTTCAATAGGGTATCTTCAGAATGAGGGTACTATGGAGGGTACCGGTTACAAACGGTATTCGGTGAGGGCGAATATTGGGGCGGATGTTACCAAATGGTTAAGGTTGACCGCAAATGTTAACGGCTATTATGGTCGCAAGAATGCGATTGAGGTGTCTAATGCGATGGCTTCAATCTCTAATTCTTCACCAGGGACACTACCTAAATCATCTGACGGAAGATTCGGAGGTGAATGGGCTCCCGGAGGCAATGCCCAGGCAGGCAATATCTTCGCAGCAAATTCGGCTTACGATAAACTCCAGTCCAATTATAAGATGAACGGGAAACTGGGGCTTGACGTTACAATACTGCCAAATCTCGTCTGGCATAACAGTGCAGCCGCCAACGGCGATTTCTATGTTCTTCGCCAGATGAATTATCCTGACGTGGTGCTTTGGGATCTTAAGAACAACGCTCCTCTCATAACTACCGGAACGACTTCCAATCAACTTACTGAGCAGAACGGTCTGACCTATGCACTTTTCCTGGATTCCTTCGTGAATTGGGATATTCTTCCGGAATCGCAGTCGCATCACCTTTCGCTTACTGCCGGTTACAACCAGGAATACAATAGATATCACTACACGTACGCGCAGGCGATGGATGTATTGAGCGCATCTACTCCGACTATGGATGCGGCGGCTACGCCTTCGGCAATGAAAGGCAACAGCACCGATAGCGCTGTGCAATCAGTGTTCGGACGTGTTAATTATGATTGGAAAGGCCGGTATCTTTTCGAGGCCAATGCCAGGGCAGACGGTTCCTCGCGTTTTGCGCCAGGCCACAGGTGGGGTTTCTTCCCTTCCTTCTCTGCCGCCTGGAGAATCTCGGAAGAACCTTGGTTCAAGCTTTCGTCTTTTAATAATCTGAAAGTCCGCGCATCGTGGGGTAAGCTCGGGAACAATGCCGTGGGCGATTATGCAACCCAGCTGATGTACGAACGTCGCAGCTACGTATTCGATGGTAAGACAATGCCCGGGGTCGGTATCAGCGCCATAGTCAACGATAAACTGTCGTGGGAGACCACTACGATGACTAATATCGGTTTGGACGTGAGCGCTTTGAAAGGACAGTTGACCTGGACGGCTGACCTGTTCAATAAACTGACTGACGATATACTTATCCGGGCTTCCATTCCGGGTGTGTTCGGGCGTCTCGAGGCTCCGTTTACCAACGCGGGCAAGGTTCGTAACAGGGGACTGGAAACAGAAATAAGTTGGAAAGGTACTATCCCGGGCGACGTAAGATATGGCATAACCGCCAACTACACATTCGTCAGGAACAAAGTTCTCAAGTATCATGGGAACATACCTACATATAGTGGACAGAGGATACTTCTCGAAGGATACGGCATCTACGACTACTATGTCCGCGAAGTGGATTGCATAGCCACCCAGGATAAGATTGACCAAATGCTTGCGGACGGCTACGAGTTCTATCCATCAACGCCGCAGCCTGGTGATTTTATCTATAAAGATCAGCAAAAGGAAGGAGAGAAAGGATATAAGATAATAGATGACGACGACAGGGTCATAAAGGGTCACTCTTACCCGAGTCATTTCTTCGGGCTGACTTTCAATGCAGGGTGGAAGGGGATAGATTTTTCAATAATGTTCAGCGGAGTGGCAGGAATCTCCCAGTATCTCAATGGCACCTGGTACACTAACGTTCTGAAAAACGGCTCGGTAATCAATAAGAAGTTCCTCAAGGCATGGACTCCTGATAACCCAAACAGTAAGATTCCCGCCCTTACCACCAATGACGGAGGCAGAAATACCGTTAGTAACGACTTCTGGCTGCAGGACGCATCATACGCTAAACTACGCAATCTCACACTTGGTTATACATTCCCCGACAAATGGACATCTCCGTTCATTTCGAGGGCAAGAATCTATTTCACAGGAGAGAATTTGCTGACTCTCACACGATTCGAAGGGCTTGACCCGGAGAATGGGTCCAGTTCCAATTATCCCAATGTCTCGAGGTATATCTTCGGCATCAGTTTGACTTTCTAAAGGAAACGGCGATGAAAAAGATATTCAGAATAATCTTGATTCTTTCAGCAATTGCAACCCTGATTGGATGCAAGGGCTTTTTAGATACTACTCCTGAGGACGGAATTGGCTCTTTGGAAATGTGGACCACCAAGGAGCATGCTGACCTTGGCGTTGTAGGGGCTTATTCGCCGATTAAGTGCTTCCCGCTCGGTTCCGATCCTTATAGCCCGGCAGGGTGTATCTCCAGCAATGCTATGACGGACACCTACACCAAGTACGCATTTGCATGGGGGACCGGATTCGACGATACAGGATGCAGATATTTCTGTAATAACTCTGCCACAACCGGATACGGTGTCTTCTCCAATAAATGGCTGGCGGATTATACAGGGGTGCAGTATTGTAATCTTGCTCTGAAGAATCTTCCCGGTATGCAGGATGTCCTGGATGATGATACCTATAATAATTATATAGGAGAGATTCATTTCTTGAGAGCGCTTTACTATTTCGATCTTCTTACATTTTACAGTGGTCATAAGTCTCAAGATCCAGGAATTCCCATTTATTCGTCGATGCCGGACTATAATAATGCATACCGACCGAGAAGCACGCCGGCGGATGTTCGCCACCTGATGATAGAAGATCTTAAAGACGCTGCTGCAAGGTTGCCGTGGCGCTCATACGAAAAGGGCAGGGCAAACCGTTGCGCTGCGCTGGTCCTTCTTGGCAAGGTGTATCTGTATGCCGGCAATTATGCTCTTGCGGCGGAGGTGTTTTCCGGCGTGATTGAGGAGAACGGCAATTCGGCCCAGCCTTATTCGCTTTATTCGAACTACGCCAAACTATTCACCCAACAGGGCGAGGATAATAATGAGAGTGTGCTGGTAATAGACTGCTTAAACACCTATGGAAACGGCAGCAGGCTTGATTTGCTTTACTCTAATAGAAGCGCCAACTGCGCTGGCACCAACACCTCTATTCCTACCAAAGAGTTGGTAGACAGTTATTTGATGGCCGATGGGACAAAGTTTAACGGGGTAGCCCCTGATTGGACTGACCGCGATGCTGTAAACCAGTTCTTCGCATCCCGCGATCCCAGACTTGATGCCAGCATCATCCGTCCTTATGGCCTATTCGTGGGCAAAGACAATGTTACCTACGAATACCGTGCACCTTATGATACGCGCACAACGCCATACGCGTGCATGCGTTCCAATCACAGTTCCAATACCAATTATTGCTGGAGGAAGTTCTGTAATGAGGGCAACGAGACGACAATTAGGCGCCATTCCGGTATAGACATTCCGCTTATCCGTTGGGCAGACGTGCTTCTGTTGTATGCTGAGTCTATTAATGAGTCGTCCGGACCCTCGGCAGAGGTGTTCGATGCAATCGATAAGGTGCGCAGGAGGGCGAAGATGCCGGCGGTGTCCCGTCAGGGTGACCAGGCGACTGTGCGTCAGTTGATTCGCTCTGAACGTGTTTATGAACTTGCCGGAGAAGGACATCTCTATCCGGACTGGCAGCGCTGGTATGCGCACAACGATGGGGATTTCGACTATGAATCTCTAACAAATCAGAGCATTCTTGGTTACGACGGAGTACCTCTTGCTCTGACTCAGGTTTCCACGAGAAACTTTACAAAACGGAACTGGCGATATGCCATCCCCCAATCTGAAATTGATGTCAACCCCGCTCTTGTCCAGAGCGAAGGGTGGGGTAATTAAATAGAATGATATGAATAGGTTTTTCAAAATACTGATTATTCCGCTATTTATGATGGTCGGCTGCGGCGATACTACCGCAGTTCTCACGGCTGAAAAAGGCGAACCAGGTTTCAATAAAGACCCTCGGATCGATGACCTGTGGACCCAGGTGAATGCAAGTGATGAAGGATTCGATACAACATATTATTTTGACTTCATCTTGGGAGCATGCCATTTGGGTATGGACCAGAAGTATGTTAAGATAGCCCTTCAGCGCTTCAGCGACCAGCAAGAAAAGGAACTGCCGAATCTTGGAAAGGTTCCCCGTAATGTTGGGGGAGATTTCAGTGATGAAAACAACATCGAGTTTGCTCTTGAGTTGGCATGCCCTGCTCTCATCGAGTATTATAATACATGGTCCGACGACATAAAACAGCTTTTCGATGACTTTGTAGACAGAGCATTATATGCTTCATGGAACCACGACAATGTTGCTGTGACTTATTCCAATATCTATATTATGAGAACATGGAATATGATTGCTCTTGGAGAGAATCTAAATCCTGACCGTACCTGGGGAGTTGGACATGCTCTTACAACGACTCAAATTGCTGCAAAGGGTTATTCGATGCTGAATAGTTTTTACGATTTCCTTCGCCAATGGGGTATTCACGAACATAACTCTCCTACATATACGGGGGTGCAGGCTGAATGTATCGGTTATCTGGCCAAATACACAAAGAATGCAGAAGCGAAGGCAGTAGCGCAGAAATGCAAGGATTACATATCACTCAGCATCTTCGCAAATTATTTCACGCCGGGTAAAACGCCCAGCGGGGCTATGTCGCGCTGTTACTACCGTGGTGCCAGCGGTGGAAAGATTGACCAGCTTGCAGGTGGTATGATAAGCGGTTATGGAATGTACTGGTACAACCAACTTGCCGCATGGGAGCCGTCTTCGGAAGACCGTCGAATCAATGACACTTATCCACGTTTGGTTGCATATACTTTTGGACCCGAGAAAGGGATTGACTCGCAAGGTCATGAGTATTATGCTATGAATGCGATGAATTATGTAGACCGGAAGTTCTCCATAAGCAGTGCCGGACATCATTACACCGGAAACGGAACCGAAAAGAGCCTCAGTGTCGTGGTGGCTGGCGATGCGCATCGCTCCATCATCAACTTTGCACATTATATGGAAGGGCGTAACGATCCATTCGGGCGTATTCCTTACGGATCACACGTGTGGACCTGCTTCCGGGACGCATATGCCCGGTCGCAGCATCTCAATGAATTCGTGGCTCTTCAAGCGGGTAACGGAAGGGATAATCCTCCTTCGGCCTCCAACCTTCGCTCTCATATTATTGTGCCAGGTACTTATGTTGATGAAATGTGGGTTGGCAATGAGCGCATTTCGGATTGGTTTGCAATGAGCGGAAATGCCAAAGCCCTCGGTACCGACTCCGGGCGTACGTATTTTTGCCGTATTGAAGACATTGTCGTTTCAGTTCGTTACCTTTTCACTTTCGGAACTGACGGTAAGGCAAAGACTCCACTGCTCACATATGATTCCAATAACTCAGGTTATGTTTACGGAACGGCTCTGCGTCTTACTACGGAACTCAAGGCGACTCAGCCCGCGGCTGATGAACTTGGTGGCGTGATAATGTGGTGGCGCGTGGATAAGGATATTGACACGGACGCGAAGTTCGCAGCTTTGCGTCAAAGCATAATGTCCGCAGAAGTGCACGTGCCGGAGCAGAAAGTATATACTGAGGGAGATGGGCTCGAGTGTTATGTGACAACTCCGGAGGGTCTAAAACTTGGTATAAAAGGAAACTTCCAAAAGAAAAAGGACTACAATAGATGGATTTTTAGCGATACTGAGCCGGAATACACAAAGGAGGCCTATTGGAATTTCCATCAGACCGATGCTTACGGCAGCAGTATCGATTTCACCGACCGCAACCAGGCATATTTTTCGATTAATGGTCAGGATGTGGGACTTGCATTGACAGGACAATTATGATGACACAATATATGAGATACATATTCTTGTCGGTTTGCTTTGCCGCGCTAGTCCTGGTTTCGGGGTGTACGCAGGAAGAAGACAATTCCCTGCCTAATGTAGAAACCCTCCCGGTGACGACGGCAACAAGTTCTACCGCAGTGCTCCGAGGCAGCACTAGCGGAGGGACTGCCAATATGCTTTGCCGCGGTGTCTGTTTCTCCGCATCGGAGGTTTTTTCTTTTGGCGACAGCCCCTGCGTTTCAACAGATGCCGGCGAGGGAGAATTCTCTATCAAGACATACGAGCTCATCCCGTTGCATTCATATAATATGAAAGCGTTTGCCGTTATGAAGGACGGCACTGTGGTATACGGGGAGCAGATGTCTTTTTCCACCACAGATTTCCAGTTGCCAAGTGTGAGTATGACCGGCGTTACGGATATTTATGCGAGCGAAGCGACCTTTAAGGGTGCTTTGGTTGACGAGGGTGACTATCCGGTTACGGCGAGGGGATTTGTCTACACAGCGGACGCATCCGCAGTTCTGGAGATTGGTTCCGCCGGAGTCAAAACTGTGCTTGGTGCGGTTTCCGGCCAGGAGTTTACCGCTACAGTTGCAGATCTTACAGTGGCGACCTCATACAGAGTCCGTGCCTATGCGATGACGGAAAATGGGGCGGGTTATTCCGAAGAGATTTCATTCTCGACACCAGATATCCACCCCGTGGTGTTTGCCGACATTAATGTGCTCGAAAACACGTATTCATCGCTCCGAATAAGCAGCGCCGTTTCTGATGCTCAAGGGAATACTATTACCTCATTCGGTTTCTGCTGGTCTTTGACCAATAAGACACCCACAATCAAGAATTCCTCTTACAAGTCGCTTAACGATACCTTTACGATGTCCTTCGAGGATGTAACTCCTGCCAGGATATATTACGTCCGGCCTTATGCGGAAACAACCGAAGCTGGGACGATGTATGGTCCGGTCACGAAGCTTAAGGTCGTTACCTATGACTGCGAAGGCGGAATGATTAAGGTCGTTCCTGTGAATCCTGTGTTCCTTGGATGGCTTGGCGACTATGAACAGTCTTCGATGCCTGCCAAATATTCCCAGGCTCACGATGGTGAATTCAACGTTAACCAGAGCGTTGGCAAGAGTGCCACACCTACTCCTTCCCAGGCCACTCTGGATCCTTACTGCATTGCAAAGTACGAGGTGACCAACAAATGGTTCTGCGAGTTCCTCAATGCGTATGGTAGCGCCATCGTCAAGGATGGCACCTGGCAGGGCGAGGCGATCCTGTTCGATGCCTATACGGACATCGTTTACGAGAATGGCAAGTGGACCGTGGATCAGCAGTATGTCAACTGTCCCGTGGTTGGAGTAAGTTTCTACGGAGCGGCAACCTTCTGCAGCTTCTTCGGAGGATATCTTCCTACCGAAGCGCAGTGGGAAGTGGCTGCCCGCGGCAATGTCTATTCCAACGACCCGGCCGTACCGATGTACCGCTTTAGCGGAAGCGACAACCTCAACGATATTGCCGTGTGGGCTAATGGTGTTAACAGGTTGCACGTAGAAGACGTTGGCCAGCACAATCCAAACCAGTTGGGAATATACGACATGTCCGGCAATGCACAGGAAATGACTTCTTCGTGGTATGTCAACTATACTGCCACGTATAAAGAGGTAGCCATGCCCTCCAATAAGCTTTTGGTAATCCGTGGCGGCCGTGCCCAGCGTGGCCTTCAGAGTACCTTCCAGAATTGTTCGAGGGATGCCTACAATATTACCGGAACGGTGTCGTACAGTAATTATATAGGTTTCCGATTTGCCTGTGATCCTGAAGATGAAGACTAAACTGTTCATAATTGCCGGCATCCTGCTTCTTGCCACGTCCGCCTTCCGTGTGGAAGCGGCGAGGCGGATAGTGCATCCACAGCGCGTTTCAGTAGGGGACAGCCTCTACGTTATGGCACTTAAGCACCGTTTGCCACCTGAGAAATATGTCTGGAACTGGCGGGATGCCGTGCTGCTGAAATCCTTCATAGATATCTACAGGGTCGATGAGAGCAAAAGGGACGAAATAGCAGATTATATCGTTCAGGCTATGACGCGCCTTGCCCCCAAGGCTCACGGCCGCCATCCCAACGGAGTAGCATCGGCCTGCGGTCTCGCCTTCCTGAAAGAAATCGGCAGGAATACGCCTGAAACGGATGCCGCACTTGAGAGGGTTTACAAGCATTACAAGGAGATTCCACGTGCGGCTAATGGCGGCTGTTCGCACCGCCCCGGCAGGGTGGAGTTATGGGATGATACTATCTATATGCTCGACCTGCTGCTGATTGGCTGCTATTGGTCTAGCGGGGATATCGCGTATGTACAGGAATTTGCCGACCAGATGATTGCCCACGCCGAGCATCTACAAGACCCAAAGACCGGGCTTTGGTATCATGGATGGTCGGAATCCGGAGAAGCTTATGATGACAAATGCTGTCAGAAGGGCTGGAATGGGAATCCGGAACACAGGAGTTCAGAATTCTGGGGCCGGGGCAACGGCTGGGTGGCAATGGCTCTTGCCGACCTCCTGGAAGTGTTGCCGAAAGACGACCCGCGTTACCCAAAAGTGGAGAGTATGTTTCAGAAAATGGCGGCTACTCTGATAAAAAGGCAGGTCGCACACGATGGCCTTTGGTGTCAATTGCCTATACGTATGCCAGTGGGCAAGAATTTTACAGAGAGCTCCTGCTCGGCCATGTTCGGTTATGCCCTGGCCAAGGGAGCCAATATCGGCGTTCTTTCCCCCGGTGCGACCTATGCTGCCATACAGGCGGCGATGGCAATCGACAGGTATTGCATCGAGGGGAACAGCGCTATGGATTTCAGACTTGGGAAAATCTGCGAGGGAACCTGCATTGGTGATAAACAATACTACTTGTCCCGAAAGCAGGTTTATGACGACACTTATGCTATAGGGGCTACGCTTATGCTATATAACGAATTACACAAAACCAAATTATAATTATGATGAAAACAAGAATCTTTTTTATGCTTTGCCTGCTGACGGCCTTTGCCGCTTGCAGCAAGGAAGAAAAGGCGCCGGTTACCAAGGAGGATCCGGTTGCAACTGAAGTCCAGGGAAACTTCAGTATCACCGCCTCGTCCGACATCGTCAGCAGAACGGAGTTGGACGGCGAGAATTACATTATCTGGAAGTCCGGCGACAAGATCAGTGTCTGGGAAGCCGGCAATTCCGGCAACTCCAACGTGCAGTTGTCGCTCGACGCCGCATCGGTGGGCGAAAGGAGCGGAAAGTTCACAGGCTCACTTACTCCTGCCGGTTCGAACTTCACTCTGTATGCCATCTACCCTTACTCGTCTTCGTACGCAACAGACCCTACGGCGGTGAGCGTAAGCCTGCCTGTTGAGGTAAATCAGGTGGATAATGCGAATGGACTGATTGGCGTGAGTGACTTTATGGCCGGTTCTGCAAATCTCAAGAGCAGCGACGAGAGCTACAGGATGCACTTCAATTATCCGCTCACTATTCTGGATATCGTGATCGACGGCTCGAACAGCTGCCTGAGCGGCGCCACCATCGAATCTCTCACAATTACGGCAAATACTGCATTCACCGGTGCTGCCACACTGAATCTTACCGACGGCAGCCTGGTTCCCGAAGATGTTGCCGCAGGCAAGAGCCTGAAGATCAACTTCCCTTCGACCGCCACTATGGGCACGGCCCGTCATGCATGGGTAAACATCTATCCTGTCGACCTCACGGCGGCATCCTGCTGCTTCGACCTCAAGATGACCAACGGTCAGGAAATCAAATTCAATGTAAATCCCAAGAAAGCCTTCGAGGCCCAGAAGATTTATCCTATCAACCTGACCAATATAGATGCACACGTGGATGCCGAGGAGGCAATCCCGGTGTTCTTGGATCTGGTAGCACAGAATTACAGTAAAGGATACAGCCCAAACAGAGCAAACTGTTATCTTATAACTGAAGGTGGCTATTATAAGTTTGCTGCTCAGAAGGTGGATAAGTCCAATGTGTATGAAGGCAGCAAACCATACGACGAGGGATATCGTGCCAAGTGGCTGTGGGCTACTGATAATGCATCGAAGGTCGATTTTATCAGTCTAGGTAACAGTGGCGCTGTTAATTTCCGTGCACCTGCCGGTGCAAACGGCAGCACAATCATTGCTGTAACTGATCCTTCGGATAACATTCTGTGGAGCTGGCATATCTGGTGTGCGCCGGCGGATATTCTTACTCCTGAGCATTATGGAAGGAATAACGCATGGTTGATGTCTGATGCTAACCTCGGTGCAAAAGGCAAATCTGGAACAGATGCTTACGGTTTCTATTATCAGTGGGGACGTAAAGATCCTTTCCCTGCTGACAAAAACAGTTGCGTATTCAACACGGGAGTCACGATTGACTATCTGTCATCGACAAATGCTGCAGTTACAGCTGGCGCTGTCGCCTATGCAACGGCTCATCCTACAAGGCTCTTGCTGGAGAATTCATATCGTACATGGATTTCCAATGCGGACGATGCCAATAATGCACAGAGCCTGTGGAATAGTACGACAACAAAGGCTAATAAGACCAATTATGACCCTTGTCCCGCAGGATATTGTGTGCCCTGTCAGAACGGCTACGCTTGGTATACAGTTTTTACCGCTTCGGCAATGACATGGCAGACTGGCGGTGTTATCTATACCGATCCCGCCTCTGTTGCGACTTATTATCCTGCAGCCGGGTACTTAAAAGGTTTGACATTGACAGATGCCGGGGCGACGGTGCGAAACTGGGGCGGAAATCTCTCGGCAACTCCTTCAGCTACAGCAAATATGGCTGGGTATTCCTTGTTGATAACCCTTTCTGCTCAGACAGTTAAGGTTAACGAGGCTTCTCGCGCTGCTTTCGGTCTTCCCATCCGTTGTATGAAAATCTAAATGACACTGCCTTATGAAAAAGAATTATATGGAAATGTACGAGGCACCCGAGTGCCTGACGATGCTAGCCATCGAAACCCAAGTTCTCTGTGGCAGCGATGATATTAAATTAGGGTCGGAGGAAGAAGATATCCTATGGGGTTAAAGAGGTTATCTCTGCTAGCGGTTCTTGCGGCAGTCCTTTCGGCTTGTGCCGGAAGGCTGCCGGAAGGGGCCGTTAAAGTACTGGCTAATGTCAAGGCACCGGTATTTCGGGCGGTAGATTATGCTGCTGCGGATTTTGGAGCAATAGCCGACGGCATTACCGACAGCCGTGCCGCAATTAACGACGCTATTACCAGGTGCAGTGACGAGGGCGGAGGCAGAGTAGTTTTGCCGACAGGGAAGGTCTTCAGCAAGGGTTGCATTAACATCAAAAGCAATGTGAACCTTTGCGTGCCTGCCGGCTGCGAACTTATATTCAGTTCGGAACCGTCGGATTATCTGCCGGCTGAACTCACGGTCTGGGAGGGTACGGAGTTTTATAATTATGCCTCGTTTATCAGGGCGGATCATTGTACCAACATTGCAATTACCGGTGAGGGGCTTCTTAACGGCAACGCAAAGGAGAGCTTCGGTAAGATGCGCCCGCAGCGTTCCGCTATGCAGGATACTCTCCGCCAGATGGGCATCGACCTTGTGCCGGTAAGGGACAGATACTTCGGCGGCCGTTCCATTATGCCGCCCAATATGATTGAACCATTCGGTTGCAAGAATGTCCTCATTGAGGGAGTGAGCATCACGGACAGCCCGTACTGGGTGATTCACCCCCTGTTTTGTGACAATGTGACGGTACGCAAGGTCAAGATTGACAGCTGGAACCTTAACAATGACGGCTGTGACCCTGAATACAGTACAAACGTTCTTATAGAGGATTGCGTTTTCAATACACGCGATGACGCGATAGCCATAAAAGCCGGCCGTGATCAGGATGCGTGGCGCATCGGCCAGAAAACGGCAGGAATAGTAATCCGGAACTGCGAATTCAGTTCCCGCTGCAACGGGCTCTGCATAGGCAGTGAGATGGCAGCAGGAGTGGAGAATGTTTATATGTACGATGTTCATGTAGGCTCATGCCACAGTGCTATCTATTTTAAATCTAACCTGGACCGTGGCGGTTTTATCCGTAACGTCTGGGTGGACGGAATCGTAGTGGACAGCGTTCGGACTGCATTCATTCGCTTCGAGAATAATTATCACGGAGGTCGCGGCGGCTTCCATCCTACTCGTTTCGAGAATTTCAGTATCTCCAACATACGTGGTGGTAAATCCCGCGAATGCGGTTTCTATGCCATTGGGGTGGAAGGCTATCCCATCAAGAACGTGTCATTGAAAAATGTTACCCTCGACAACTGCAGGACGGCTTATACGCTTATCAATACTGAAGGTATCCGTTTCGAGAATGTCATTATCAACGGGCAGCGCCTCCCGGAAGTGCCGGAAGATACTGAGGCCATCCAGTTAAGAACAGATTAGATTATTATGCGTAGAGTACTTCTCCCTCTTTTCCTGGTCCTTTTTGGCACATCATACGCCATAGCTCAGGATTATGTATATACCGATGCTATGACTCTGCCGGTATTCGGCAAGGTCTGCAAGGATACGTACGAACCCTTCTCGCGACTGCCGGCATCTCTCGAAGGAGTCAGCAGGGTCGGAGTATGGCGTCTTGGCCGCGACAGCGCGGGGGAGTATGTCCGCTTTTCTTCCGATGCCGGGGCATTCAGCCTTCGCTGGACTCCAACCTTCAAGACAGAGTCTACCAATATGACCATGTGTGTCGCGAGAGGGCTGGCGCTCTATGTGAACGACGGGGGAGAGTGGGTATATGTAGGGACGGGCCGCCCCGCTCACAAAGGGAAGGAAACCGGGCCAAACGAAACTACCTGCAAGATTGCATGCTCGAAACTTGCCGGGGAGATGCGCGAGTATATGCTGTATCTCTCCTTGTACGACGGAGTCTCTAAGCTGGAGATTGGCGTGCCGGAGGGGTGCCGTATTGAAGCAGGCAAGATTGATTCTCCAAGGGCGGAAAAGGCGGTGGTGATGTATGGTACCAGTATCCTGCAAGGAGCGAGCGCTTCTCATCCGGGCCTTTGCGGGACTGCACTTCTAGGGCGAATGCTCGACAGGCAAGTGATTAACCTTGGCTTCAGCGGCAACGCCCTGTTGGATATGGAGATAGCCGAACTTATGGCGGCATATCCCGACCCCGGGGTGTTCGTGCTGGACAATATGCCCAACGGCACACCCGAACTTACAAAGGAAAAAGAGGCCGCATTCTTCCGGATTCTTCGCAAGGCGCACCCGGATGTGCCTGTTGTTTTCGTGGAGTGCCCCAATTATCCGGGAATGCGCTTTGACGCTGGACGCGAGAAATATGTAAAGGTCCGCAATGAAGCGCTTCGCCAGGTGTTTGACAGTCTTGTCGCAGAAGGTGAGAAGAACATCTACCTTGTCCCGGCAATGAATATGCTTGGCGAAGACAATACCGGCACTATCGAGGGTACTCACTTCACTGACGTGGGCTTCATTGGCTATGCCAGTATACTTGCGCCGGTGCTGAAACATCTGCTAGGTGAATAATAACGAATTGAATGAAAACATTTCAGCGACTTGCCGTTGGCAGTCTGGCAGTTCTGGCGGTGCTGTTGGCCCATGACGCACTGGCTGCCACCAAGGGCTGTACCTTAGAGTTTAAGATGACGAACTCCGTCGTTTATCCGGGTACGGAACGGACCATCACGGTATGGGTTCCGGACGAATATGACGGCGTTACTCCTGCCTGCCTGATCGTGCGTTTCGACGGACTTGCGAACCTGCCGTACTGTTGTGCTAAACTTATTCCATTGGGGTTGATGCCTGTGAGCATAGCCGTATGTATCGAACCCGGGAAGGTCTATGATGCCAATCACGACAAAGTAATACGCTATAACCGCAGCAACGAATTCGACAATACAAACGGCAATATGGCCCGTTTTATCGAGGAGGAGCTGCTTCCTGAACTGAGCAGGCAGACAACGCCTGACGGCCGCAGAATCATCATATCCAAAAGGGCTGAGGACCATGCGGCGACAGGCGCGAGCAGCGGTGGTATTGCTGCCTTCAATCTCGCTTGGGAACGTCCTGACCTTTTCAGCCGCGTTTATACTTCGGTTGGAACTTTCGTCTCCTTCCGCTACGGCGACCAATTCCCTGTGCTTGTCCGCAAAACGGAACCGAAGCCCATTCGCGTGTTTTTTCAGGACAACCGGGATGACACATGGAACCCCCTTTTCGGAAGCTGGTATGATTATAACGTCCTGATGGTTTCCGCCATGCAGTTTGCAGGCTATGAGGTCGATTTCAAATGGGACGAAGGTCGCCACAATGGCAAAAATGGGAACCTCATTATGGAGGAGGTGTTGCAGTGGCTCTGGAAAGGCTGGCCGAATGGACCGGCGAAAGGCGTTTCTGAGAACGGAACATTAAAACGGATACTTGACCCGGAATCCGACTGGATAATGGAGAAGGATGACCTAAAACAGGGCACCTTGCTCGTTCCATCAAAAGACGGAATGTCTTATCAGATTGCGGCTACGAAAAAGGCTCTCAAGAAGTATAATCCGCTGGTAGCTATCTATCCAGGAGGTTCCATGTTGGCGGAAGCCCGTCCCGGAAACTGCCAGGTGTACAACTATCTTATCGTCGACGGAAAGCGCCTGTACGGACAGGAGTATTACTGTTTGCACTCTCTGGCAAAACAAATGGTTTTTTCCGAAGATGGATATCTTTATTGCGCAAGCGACAAAGGTATCCAGGTATGTGACCATAACGGGCGAGTGCGGGCAATTCTTACTTTGCCTTGCGGTGGCGGAGTGGATTCCGTCGTATTCGCGGACGGACGCATCTATGCAATAGGAGGAGGATGCCTTTGGAGCCGAAAGCTTAAGTTCGGTGGCGTAACCCCTTCGTCTCCTGCACCGAAAAGAGAAAGCCAAGGATAATACGAAGAAACAAGCTTATTTTTCATTGTTCATAGACAACAAAAACATAAAAACCAAATTTTTATTGCTTATGGACAATAAATTTTAATTACCTTTGCCTAAAACAAAAAAACTGTACTATGGAAGTATTGACCAGACAGCATTACGCGGAAATCGTAGATTCTTGGATAGGGAAAGGCAACATTATCGCTTTGGTAGGTTCACGGCGTGTAGGAAAGAGCTATGTGATGAAGGATTTCATACAGCGCCATAAAGAAGAATCGGATATTAATATCATTTATATAGATAAGGAGAGGAAAGCCTTCAAGGATATCATAACAAAAGACGATCTGGATGCTTGGATAGAGGCCCGCTTCATCAAGGGGAAGCACAATTGTATCCTTATTGATGAAGCTCAGGAGATTCGGGGATTCGAGGAAAGTGTATGTAACTGGTACGCGGAGGATAATACAGATGTAATCATCACCGGAAGTAATTCAAAGATGCTTTCCGGAGAACTGGCCACACTCCTTTCCGGCCGCCACGTGGAAGTTCGTGTTCACCCGCTTTGCTATTCTGAATTCCTTCAGTTCCATAACCTTCCGGACAGTGACGAAAGCTTGATGACCTATCTGAATTATGGCGGTCTTCCTGGTTTGCGGAACGTAGGCCTGGACAGCGACGAACAGGTATGGGCCTATTTGATCAGCGTATTCAACACCATTATGCTCAAGGATATCATAGAAAGTCATGATATCCGCAACATTCAGTTCCTGAATAATTTGATAGCCTTTTATGCCGACACCACCGGCAAGCTGACATCTGCCAATAGTATTTCCAAATACATGAAATCGCAGGAGGAGAATGTTTCTTCCAACTTGATACTTCTGTATAGGGGATTCTATGCGGAGGCTTTTTTGATTGATGTCGTGCCACGATATGATATCCATGGCAAGAAACTGTTCGAGTCTAACGAAAAAGTCTATTGGGATGACCTGGGGCTCCGCAATCTGAAGGCAGAGGGCGGTATGGATTCCTATATTGAAAAAGTGATAGAGAATGCCGTTTACAAGCACCTTTGTTTTCTCGGCTACAAGGTTAATGTGGGTGTTTTGAATTCTGGAGAAGTTGACTTCGTTTGTACTAAGCCGGGAAAGACAATATATGTTCAGACGAGTTACATCATTTCTGATGAGATTACCCGCAAGCGGGAATTTGGCCAGCTTGAGAGAATTCGTGACAATCATCCGAAATACGTCATCAGCGCGACTCCGCTTCTGACACAAAGGGACGAGAATGGGATAACCCACCTTTCTCTGAGAAAATTCCTTAAAGAGGGCTTCTAGAAGTTTATGCATCTTTTCTGTATTCTTGCCATAGCCACAGGGCTGTTCAATAATTCGCACGATGTTACAACACTCCGTGCATGGGGACCGTATTCAAAGACTTATTCCGGAATATCCCATATTGAGGAGGTCCCCTCGGGTAACAGCGTGGACTTCACCATGGTTCCGGGAATGTACAGGCGCTCTTATTTAGTGCCGAACTCCCTTTACGAATCGGGCTGCCTTCCGTGGAAGGTTTCTCCCGACATGGGCCGGATATGCTGGCGTTATGAACTGGAGTGGAAGGACCGCGTTTACATAGATGCTACCTACCACGTGATTGACGAGGCCAGAGTGTTGCTTCAGATGCATTGCGTCAACAATACCGAGGTGCCGCAGGATATTCTGCTGCAGACTATGGCTTCGGTGCATTTTGCGGATGATGCTGTCCACGATTCCAAGGATTTCTTCCCGCAGTTCAAGGATAACGGATTAGACTTTATTGTAAAGTACAACTCCATGCAGAACTGGTATGGAGTTGCAACTAATTATCCGTATTCAAATGTAAAGCGATACGAGAACGGAGAACTGGATGTGTTTATGCGCCGTACTGTGCATCGCCATCCACCGGTATGTTTCCATGGTGACGGTCGCGGACATTTCACTTCCGAATTCCAGCGCCCGGTAATTCTTGGCCCTAAAAGCGATACAACTGTCTGGAATCTGATTGTTTGTGGTGACAAAGTCTATGTACAAGAGCAGTTGACTGCCTTCCACAAAGATGAGGCTGCGTTCACTTCACTCGTTTCGGAACCGGCACCCCAAGTCTGTTTGCCTGCCGGAAAAGAATACTCTTTCGGTGAGCAGATAATCGAGGCTACGCTTCTTACAAATATTGCCTTCCCCATTGTTGCAGAAGACCAGTATATCCGCCACTTTACTCCCGGCAAAAATTGGAACAGCCTTTACACCTGGGATTCGGGATTTATTTCATGGGCTCTTGCCTGTCTGGATCCGGTAAAGTCCTTCGAAACAATTCGTGCCTATACGACTGCCCCGGGTTCGAAAGAGGCTTTCATACATCACGGCACTCCGTTACCTACTCAGTTTTTCGCTTTCGAAGAGCTGCTCTCCAGGACCTCCGACTGGGAGATGGCCGCATTTATGTATCCAAGGCTCAAGCAGTATTATGACTTCTTTGCCGGTCACGATGCACGCTCCAATACCATGATGCCCTCGGGTTTCGTGCGCACCTGGGATCTTTGGTACAGCACCGGCGGATGGGATGATTATCCTCCCCAACATTGGCTCCGCTCTCACAAGGAACTTTACCCTTCAGTGGCGCCGGCAGTATCCACTGCCTACTATCTGAGGTCTGCAAAGATTCTGCGTATGGTGGCTGCTAAATTAGGGTACAAGGCAGATGTAAAACAATACGATAAGGATATCAAGAAGATGTCCGATGCACTGCTGAAGTACTCATGGGACGAGGAGGCCGGTTACTTCTCTTATGTTACCCATGATGCTTCCGGGAAACCGGATGGTATCCTTCGGGCTTCGGACGGAAGCAATTTCAACAAAGGACTGGACGGTGTGAGTCCGCTTGCGGCGGGGGTGTGCTCTCCTGACCAAAAGGCAACGCTGCTCGGTCACATCTTTGGAGAAGGATGTCTTTGGACTCCTTATGGCATAAGCACAGTTGACAGAGGGGCCTCGTATTATTCTATTGACGGCTATTGGAACGGCTGTGTATGGATGCCTCATCAGTTCATTCTCTGGAAGACTATGCTGGACCTCGGATTGCCGGACAAGGCACGCAAAATTGCTTTCACGGCTCTCGATGTCTGGAAGAAAGAGACGGCATTGACTTACGAGTCTTTCGAACACTTCATAATAGCCTCGGGCAGAGGTGCCGGCTGGCATAACTTCTCCGGCCTTTCGTCTCCGATGGTAAACTGGTTCTATGCTTATTTCAAGCCGGGAACGGTAAATACCGGATTCGACGCTATTTGTGTAAACCCGGTGTTTGGAGACGGTTTCAACTCATTCCGAACAGAGATTCTTTTCGATAAGGATTCAAAAGGCAACACCGTCACAGTGCTTGTCTGCCTTGATCCCTCAAGGGAATACAAAGCAACAGTGAACGGTCGCGCAGTAGGATTGGACTCTCCATATCCGGGCCTGGTAGAGGTGCAGTTGAAGTCTGTGCAGGGCCCTTGCCTGTTGGAAATCAAATAGCCTATGTTTAGACGATTATTGTTGTATAGTCTTGGCGTACTGTTATTTGTCGCGCCCGGATGCAAATCAAAACAGCAGTGGTCTGATGACCCAAAGATTGCTGCAGCACAGCAGCTTTGTGCCAGAATACTGCCACAACAGAGTCGGAATATTGACTTTGTCCTGGAAGAAGGAGATGGCGATTATTATTCACTTCAAACGGTGGATGGTCGTCTCCGGATTGGCGGAAGCAGTACAAATGCTATGGCGAGGGGTCTGGGAGATTATCTGCGGGATTATTGCAAGATTGGAGTAACGTGGTTCGAGCGTGACAGGGTGCGTGAGCCCAAACAACTTCCGAATATAGAAGAACGCGTTGAACGCAGGGCGTTGGTCGGCAAGCGATTCTTCCTGAATTACTGTACCTACGGATATACTTTGGTGTGGTGGCAATGGAAGGATTGGGAACGACTTATCGACTGGATGGCGCTGCATGGCGTTACGCTTGCACTTGCAAATACCGGGCAGGAGAGCGTGTGGCTGGAAGTTTGGCAGGAATTCGGGCTCAGCCCAGAACAGATCAGGGCTTATTTTACCGGCCCGGCATATCTTCCCTGGCACAGAATGACCAATATCGATGGCTGGCAGGGACCGCTGCCTCAGGGTTGGTTGGATGGTCAGTGCGAGCTGCAAAAGAAGATTATTGCCCGCGAAACATCACTTGGGATCTCTCCGATTCTGGGCTCTTTTACCGGACATGTGCCTGCTGCGCTCAAGGAGATTTATCCGGATGCACAAATCAGCAAACTTAATCGTTGGGGACAGTTCGACGAAGAGTATAATGCCTGGTACCTGAATCCGACGGACACTTTGTTCCGGAGTATCCAGAAGGCATTCCTGCGAAAGCAGAAAGAGATATACGGCGAAGACTGCCATATCTATGGAGTCGATCTTTTCAACGAAGTCAATCCTCCTTCATGGGAACCGGAGTATCTGGCCGATGCGGCTCGCCTTACCTACGAGGCTATAAGCGAAAACGATCCTGAAGCAGTGTGGCTGCAGATGAGCTGGCTTTTTTGGCATAAGCGCAAGATGTGGACACCGGAACGTATTAAAGCATACATCACTCCCGTTCCCAAAGGACGCCTGATAATGCTTGATTATTATTGCGAGCAGGTTGAGGTGTACCGCCAGACCGAGCAATTCCACGGGCAGGATTTCATCTGGTCATACCTTGGTAATTTTGGCGGAGAGACTATGATGGCTGGTGATTTTGCCGACATTAGCGCAAAGATTGACAGGGTTTATGCCGAGGCGGCTGACGGTTGCGTAGGACTCGGCTGCACATTGGAGGCACTGGATGTGAATCCGTTCATGTATGAATATGTGCTTGACAGGGCCTGGGAGCGCAATAGCGACGATAATGTGTGGATAAACATCCTGTCGGATTCCCGCTGCGGGAAAGAAGATCCGCACGCCCGTGCCGCCTGGCAGTTACTTTGCGACAAGGTTCAAAAGCAAAAATCCGGTCACGTCATTTCTCAGATTCCTGCAAGACCGCATCCGGATGGAAAGGCCGCCTGGAACATACCTACGGAAGCCTATGATAATAAAGACCTTCTCAAAGCATGGGGAGAACTGCTCAAGGCGGGAGGTTGTAATACTCCTGAATACAATTTCGACTGTGTCAACTGGGCTCGCCAGTGCCTGGATAATTATTTCACGGAACTCTACGCCCGCCTGCGTGAGCAGTTCAAGGCCGGTGACGCGGAAGGAGTAAAGGTTACAGGCGCGTTGATGCTGGATATTATTGATGATGTGGACAAGTTGGTCGGGGCTGATGCTTACTTCCTTATGGGCAAATGGGTCGCGGATGCGCGAGCATGGGGTGTAACTCCCGAGGAAAAAGATTATTACGAAGCGAATGCACGCCTGCTGCTTACGTGTTGGGGACAGAAGGGCAAGCATCTTACGGATTATGCCAACCGCGACTGGAACGGACTCATCGGTACATATTACAAGCCTCGCTGGGAGAAGTTCATTCAGGATATTTCCAAAAGCCTGATTTCAGGGGAAACCTTCGATGCTAAAGCATATTTATTGTGGTGCAACGATTTTGAATGGGATTGGGCACATTCGCACAATAAGATGGCAGCGACTCCAAAGGGCAATCCCAGGATTCTTTCGCAGAAGTTATACGACAAGTATTGCGAGCAGATTAATAAATGAGAATCCGTAGATTATTAATTATGCTGGCCTTCGGGCTGGCGCTTGCATTTAATGCCGCTGCCGGCGATTTCTTCGCCGTCGCTCGCTGGCACCAGACATCGTCCACCATAGGCTGCAACTGGGAAGCCGAGCATTCCCTTGCGGATACCGCCGGAGTGGCCACGATGAGTTTCGTCGGGAAACGCCCGGTATACGCCACACACAAGAATTCCGTGGCGGTCTCCTCGGTCCGTCGTGGCGACTGCTTCGTGTTCTCATTTCCGGTCGAAGACCTTCCCGAGGGCGCCGTGGTCGATTTCGGCGCGACTCTGTGCGTAACTGCAAAAGGCGGCCCCGAGCGCTGGGTCTGCGAGGTGCTGGACGGACGACGTTGGCGCAGCGACGACCGCAAGGTGTCTTTCACCGTGAAGAAGTACAAGGGCGGCAATCCGAGCACCTATCTGCATACCTTCACCCTTAAGAACGCCGTGAAGGGCGAAGTTCGGGTGAGGCTTCGCAGCCTGGATTCTTCCGAGAACCCCGACGCCCAAATCTACTTCGCGCAGATTCCCTGGGTCTCGGCATATCTCGCCGTTTCCACCCTTCCGGTCCGCGACAGCAAGCGGCTGGTGCTTCTGGGCAACTCCTTCACATATTTCTGCGGCACGTATTACGCCCTCCGGGAGATAGCCCGAAGCCAGGGCCGCACCCTCGATATGACTCTCAACCTCAAGGGAGGAATGTCGCTGGGGCAGCATCTGAAGCTGGAGAAGTCGCAGGAGGCCATCTCTTCGCACGCGCCATACGACATCGCGCTTTTGCAGAATTCCAGCGTTTCGGCGGCGGAGTATGCTTCCGACAGGCAGAAGAATTCGCACATCGCGAAAGATGCGGTGACGATGGCATCCCGGGTGCGGGAGTATTCGCCCGCGGCGCGCCTCGTGCTCGAGCGCACCTGGGCCTATGCCAACAAGGATTTTCGAGGATTCGGCAGTTACGAGGCTTTCGATGCGGCCCTGCAGGAAGGCGCGGAGGAACTGTCGGCGAAGATGGGGGCGGAGCTTTCGCCAATCGGACGGGCCTTCATCCTCGGCCGTGAGCGCGGTCTGAACCTCTATTGGCGCGACAGTTTCCATCAGAACTTCACCGGCGCCTACCTCAAGGCCTGCGTCAACTACCTGCTTCTCTTCGGGGAACCCTTCAACGATTCCGTTTCCGACTACACCCTCGATCCCGACACCGCCGCCCTTTGTCGGGCCATAGCGGCGGAGGTGGTCCCAACCCCTAAAAATTAACGAGGTCAGGATCATTTTGGGCCGTTTTTGAGCCCAACCTCAATTTTTTTGAGAGGTTGGGACCGGGGGCGGGGTCAAATACAGATCAAAAGCTTAATCCAGAATGATCAGCAGGGGAGCGCGGTGGCTGAACTTGAGGGCCACCGTGTCGGCGTCCGCGCGGTTGAGGGAACCTTTGCGCCAGGAATCGAAAACGACGCCGTCGAGCGGCCAGTGAAGGCCTTCGGAATGAAGCTGTAGGGTAGGGTCGGAAGTGAAGAACGAAACCTTGCGACCTTCGCCGACTTCAAGTTCGATGTCGGCCGAAACGGCGAAAGCTGTGCCGTAGTCCGACACCATATCGACGGCTATGCCTCGGGCCTGGAAACTGTGCGCCATCTCCCACTCCATAAGCCAGCCCATATTGCCGAGGCTGTGCGCTTCGCTCTTGCCCGTGGCGCCCAGGATGTGGATTTCCGTCTCGTCCGGCCATCTTTCCAGAAGAACCCTCATCGCCTTTGCGAGGTCGTTGTCGTCCTGCTCCTCGATGCGGACAATCCGGTCGCTCCACTTTTTCAGCAGGGCGGGCGTGGCCGAGTCCATATCTCCCACTATCAAAGAGGGCGAAAGCCCCATCTTTTCAAGCTTCGAGACGGCGGAGGGGGAGTCGCAGCATATGATGCGCTCCGCGCTGCGCAAAAGCCAGAGCGGATACTCTTTTCGGGGGAACTCCCCGTTGCATAGTATAACAGACGCCATTTCCTTACAAAATTAGCGAAATATACCTTATATTTGCATTGATATAGCAAGTTAGTGGAATATGAAAGGTTTTATCTGGTTTTTGCTCGGCGTCGCCGCAGGTCTTGCAATAGCACTGGTAGTCGACAGGACGAAGCCGATTGTCATCAACGAAACATCTTCGGTCAATATAGTCGAGCGGCAGTATGATGTCGCCGAGTTCACGGGCGTGAAAGTGGGCGGAGCGTTCAACGCCGTGCTCAACCACGGCGAACCTGGCGTCACAGTGCAGGTTCCCGAGGAACTTCTGCCTTACGTGAAGGTGGAATGCATCGACGGCATCCTCACCGTGACTACCCGCGGCCGCGTGAAGGTCAAGGCGAGCCACTCCCGCTTCAAGGCTTTCATAACTCTTCCTGAACTGCACTACATAGGGGTTTCCGGCGCCAGCAACGTGCTTGCTACCGACTTCACCGGCTCCGACGTGGACGTGGACGCATCGGGCGCATCCGACCTGGATATGGGCGGTGACGTCACCCGCATCAACATAAACGCCAGCGGCGCTGCTTCGGTCAGCTTCAAGGGACTTGCCGAATTCGTGACCATCGAGGCTTCCGGCGCTGCCGACGTGTTCCTTATGGGCGAAGGCGCATTGCTCCGCGTCAAGGCGAGCGGCGCGGCCGATGTCGATGCCGACGAGTTCGGTGCCGACAGCGTTTCTGTAGATGCTTCCGGTGCTGCAGGCGTGGACTACCACGAAGCTGTGAACGAAAGCGTCAAGACGCGGGGTTCCGCATCTGTCGAAAAACACTGATCCTCAGTTTATAAAAGCTTGAGCCCCAGGCCCGGGCCTTCGGGGAGAACCAGGCGTCCGTCCTTTCCGACGGTCACGCCCTTGAAGCGGTCGTTGCTTATCAGCAGGTTGCCGTCGAGGTCGGCGAAGTCTATTCCCGGGGAGAGATGGGCGGCCGCCGTGACGGCGCAGGAGGTCTCGGTCATGCACCCGAGCATCACCTTCATCCCGTAACTGCGCGCCAGCGCCATCATCTTGCGTGCCTCCGCAAGGCCTCCGCATTTCATAAGCTTTATGTTGATGCCGTCGAACGCTCCGCGAAGCCGGGCGATATCCTTCACCCCCTGCACGCTCTCATCCGCGAAGATGGGAAGCTCGCAACGGCCGCGAAGCCAGGCGATGTCGTCCAGGCGGTTCTTGGGCATAGGCTGCTCCACCATCACCACGCCGCGTTCCTGCAGCTCGAATATCTCGCTCATCGCCTCGAACTTGTCGGTCCAACCCTGGTTGGCGTCCACCGCGAGGGGGAGGGAAGTGACGCTGCGTATGGCATCTATCATCGCGAGGTCCTGCTCGTAGCCGAGGCCCACCTTGACCTTGAGGATGGCGAACTTGCCGGCGGCCTCCTTCGTCTTTTCGCGCACCACGTCGGGGGTGTCTATGCCGATGGTGAAGGTCGTCGCGGGCGTCTTCGAAGGGTTGAGGCCCCAGATGCGCCAGAGAGGCTGCGCCAGAAGCTTGCCGTAGAGGTCGTGCAGGGCGATGTCGACGGCCGCCTTGGCGGGCGCCGCGATGCCTTTCAGGGAGTCTATGTATGCGAGGATGTCCTCGATTCTGAACGGATCGTCGAACTGGCTGAGGTCGATGCGGGCGAGACTCTTGCAGACGCTTTCGACGGTATGGCCCAGGTAGGGCGGCATGCTCGCTTCGCCCCATCCGGTGAATCCGTCGTAGTCGATGCGTACCTGGACGTCGGGCGTGGTCGTGCGCGAAGCCGTCGCCACCGTGAAAGTGTGCTTGAGCTTCAATTCATAAGGTTCCCAGCTGAGCTTCATCCGCTCGCGTCCGCGTACCTTGTACGGCTTTGGCTTGTTGCTTCCGCCGACGAGCCCGCAGCCCGCAAGCCCGGCCCCTGCGGCCCCCGCCGCTCCTATTTTCAAAAAATCCCGCCTGTCCATAACAATTATTACGTCAGGTGTAAATTTAGATAATTCTGCGGAATCAAACAACAAATTGAAAGAGTGCTGGTGTCGTTAACCTCGAATATTATTAGAGGTTGCCAGCACCCCAAGGTAAATTAGGATAAGGTGTCGCACCGGGCGTGGCAGCTAACACCCTATCTTTCAATAAATTACGCATTTCTTCTACCCCAACTTCTATGTAGAAGAATTGCGTAAAACATTATCAGTCAACACCTTAAGTGCCACGCCGGCTCTAATATTTCGACGCTAGAATCCTTCGATTCGCTCAGGATGACAGTTTTGGGCGAGGTCTGCTGGAGTGCCCGGGACCTCGCCCAGTTGAATGGCACTACAGGTGCTTCTGAGCCACATTGGATGGGCGAGGTGACGGCCCCAAAAGCAGACCTCGCCCAAAAGATTGCCGATCGGATTGGCAATGACGAGCCGCCGTGCGAGGGCTTTTTCGGGTCGGCAGGCACTTTTGCCTGCCAGCAGCCCGTCGGCTGCACTATTAGGGGCCCGCCCCTAATATACCCCGGTAGCCCTTTGCCCAACGCGGAGAGGAAAGGCGGCGGAAGTTATTGCGTTA
>JAGABD010000110.1 GCA_017614795.1 Bacteroidales bacterium | reverse complement strand
GGCAAATCCAACTCCATTACCTGGCTGGCCTACAAACTCATCGGTCTCTGCCCGGCATCCATGGACGCTGTGCGTGCAAAAGCCCTTGACCTGAATATCTTTGATTCCGCCATCGTTGTTACCGACCGCCGCTTGCTGGACAAGCAGATTACGGGAAATATCCGGGCGTTCGGCCATAGCGACAAAATCATAGCACATGCGGATTCCTCCAAGGAACTGAAGACCGCCATAGAGACGGGTAAGCGCATCATCATTACCACCATTCAGAAGTTCCCGTACATCTGCGATACCATTGCCGACGTGAGTGACCACAACTTCGCCATCATTATTGATGAGGCCCACTCCTCCCAGTCCGGTATTGCCGCTGACAAACTGAATACGACTGTTCAGAAAGACGCAGACCAGGATGGTGGCGACACCGACGCCCTCCTGGAAAAGTTGATGAAGGACCGCAAGATGAGCAAGAACTGCTCGTACTTCGCCTTCACTGCCACGCCCAAGAAAGAGACCCTGGAGCGCTTCGGGACCGAGGATCAGGAAGGCAAGTTCCATCCCTTCCACCTCTATAGTATGAAGCAGGCCATTGAGGAAGGATTCATCCTGGATGTGCTCACCAACTACACCACTTACCGCAGTTACTACGAACTCACCAAGAGCATAGAAGGCAATCCGGAATATGAAACCGAGCGTGCCCAGAAGATGCTGCGCCGCTATGTGGAGCGGGAGCCCAAGACCATTCGTGCCAAGGCGGAAGTGATGCTTACGCATTTCGATGCCAAGATGTACCGCAACCACAAACTCAAGGGCCACGCCAAAGCCCTGGTGGTTACCAAAGACATTGAGTGCGCCATTTCCTACTACATGGCTCTGTGTGAGATTAAGGCAGAGAAAAAGTTGCCCTACAACATCCTCATCGCCTTCTCCGGTTCCAAGAACTTTTCCGGCCGTGAATATACCGAGGCCCAGATAAACGGCTTCCCGGATAGCAAGACCGCTGAAGAATTCGATAAGGACGAGAACCGCATCCTTGTGGTGGCCAATAAGTACATCACCGGCTTCGACCAGCCCAAGCTGGCGGCGATGTATATCGACAAACCCTTGGACGGTGTGCTTGCCGTGCAGGCCCTATCCCGTCTAAACCGTTCTGCCCCGGAATTGGGAAAACTCAGTGAAGACCTCTTCATCCTGGACTTCTACAACACCAAGGAAGGAATCAAGGACGCCTTCGATCCCTTCTATACCGCCACCACGCTCTCTGAAGCAACAGACGTCAACATCCTCCACCAGCTCAAGGCCACACTCCTGAGCTTCGGAGTGTTCGATATGGATGAGGTGAACCAGTTTATTGAGTTCTATGTCCATGGAGCCCCGGCAGACGAATTCGCTCCCATCATAGACCGCGCCGCAGACCGTTTCAACAACGGAATTGAATGGCCGGAAAACGGCAAGGCCGACTTCAAGATGAAGTGCAAGCAGTTCGTCAAGATCTACTCCCGCGTAGCCGCTATAATGGACTACGAGGTTGTGGAATGGGAGAAACTCTTCTGGTTCCTTCGCCTCCTCATCCCGCAGCTCATCGTCACCGGCCCTGGCGTTGAAGACATCAAGGACCTGCTGGATTCTGTAGACCTCAACACCTATGGACTTCGCCGCACCGCCCTCAACGAGACCATCGTCCTCGATGCCGGCGAATCCACCATCGATCCGCTGAAGGCCACCATGGTTAATGCCCATCCCACCGACGAACCCGAAAAAGACCTCCTCGACGAAATCATTAAAGAATTCAACGAACACTGGTTCCGCGGCTGGGAAGCCACACCCGACGACCAAAAGGAAAAGCTGGTAGGTATCACCAAAGCCGTTGCCAACGACGCCGACTACCAGAATCTTGTTATCGGCAACCCCGACCAGCAAGCCGTCGAAGCCGCTATGGCCATCATCATTGACCGCGTCATTCGCCAGAAGCGCAAAGGTGACATGTCCCTTTACCGCGAATACCAGCAGAACGATGCCTTCAAAGCCGGCTTCCGGGAACTAATTACCCGTATGCTCGACAATCTAGAATACCTGTAGTTGAGTACAGAATAAGCCCTTTGCTCAATGCGGGGGGGATGTGTTGACTATTCTGAATAATTATGTTTCGTTATGAAAAAACTATTGTATCTTGTACTGGTGCTATTATGTGCCACATCTTGTTTTCCGTCCTATACAACTAAGCTTGTTTATACAGGTCGGGTAACTTATTATTTCCCAAATGGGGAGACAGAATCTTATGATGCATCCTATATTGAATCATACGATGGTGGCGTAAAACAGGAAGCGTTAAATGTTGATTATGGAAATGGTAATCGTTATATTTTTCATGATATCCCGTATGCATTTAAGGGACACTTAATGCCCGGGGATAGTAAAACTGTCGCAACTAGTAATGCTGCAAATTTCAACAATGAGGTTATAATACTCAATACTGAAGCAAAGGATGGCTTCCTCGATTGTTCATACAATGGTGCACAGTATAAAATACCAGTCCGGACATATTATGAGTTGAAATATAGGAGCAACGGAGACGCTAAAACTCTCAATAAATTATTAATAGAGTATCTGAATAAGTAATGTTGAATGTCTAGATGATAACTACATGAAGAAGTTGTATTTTATTCTTGTCACTTTAGTATTGACTTCCTGCTCGGCAGGATACCAGCAACTTATTTCTATTGCATCTCCTCAAGTTAAGATTAACGAGGGGGGTGGTTTCGCTTATTACGAGGAGGGTATAGTTGTTCATTATGATTTTTGGTCTTCTGGCGGGAAGCTTAGTTTTGTTATAACAAATCGTGGTAATAAAGACATTTACGTTGACCTTAGTCGCTCTTTCTTAGTTGTCAATGGCTTCACGCATGATTATTATAAGAATAGAGTGTTTTCGCGCAGAACAGTAACCGCCGTTGAAAGCAGCTTGGCTTTAGGCGGCACTAATGCCTTTTCAACTTCGAATAGCTATGGGGCTGCATTCTCGTCCAGTCTTGGGAATACAAACTATGCCTCTGCTTTTGGAAGCGCGGCAGGCACAACGACTGTCTCAACAATGACGCAAAAATACATTTCTACAACGGCAGTAAATAGGGGTGTTGATATGGTTGAGAAACCCGGTGTTTGGATTCCCGCACATACGTCAAGGTTTTTTAGTGAGTTCTCACTTTTTAACGAGCCAATAAGGAAGTGTGGTTTTGCTCGAGATCCTTCTTCGGAAGAGTCTGTTGTTATGAATTTCACAGAACAGACGACTCCATACGAGTTCGAAAACATCCTTATGCTCGTTATAGATGGTCAAGAGCACAGAATTGTGAATTCATTCTTCATTGATAAAGTAAAGAATATGGTCAGGGAGGACACCTATGAAGAAAAGGATGGAGTGAAGTGTGATGGGACCAAGAGCGGTGAGACGATAAGGGTCTATAAGTACTATTCAGCCAACCGGTTCTTCATTGACTATGATCTTGAAATTGGGATGAGTAATGACCGAAATAAAGAAGAATAGTTAAATAATCATTCATGCTCACCATTGGCGACAAAATGCCGTCCTTCGAGGTTATGGACCAAGATGAGAAACTGGTTAGGCCGGAGAAGTAGTTATCTATGTACGAAACCGAAGCAGAAGCCGTTAGGCGGGGGATCGAGTTCCTGACCGGGTTGACACGGAAGGATTGGCTGACCGATCCTTCGTTCGATCCCGTCGACCTGGAGAACAGGCTCGAGGAGATCGAGGCCGATGTGGAGGAGCTCGTCTCCAATCTGCCGGTGGAGGTGCTGGATGGCGACGACGAGGAGGAGCTGGAAGGGGAGTATCCGGAGGATTTCGACGATGCCGAGGAGCTGGAGGACGAGGTGGTGGAGTGCGAGGAGCTTGTCGAGCAGGCGAGGGCGCTTCTGGCCCGTGTAAGGGCTCATTATCTGCCCGTAGAGACCCCTGCTCCGCCCGCACAGGCGCCGGCGCCAGCGCCGTCACCGCAGGCATCTTCGCCCGAAGGGCCCGTATTCCCGTCCCGGAGGCGCAGGAAGAAGAGGCAGAGCCTGGGGGCGTCGTGTCTGGAGCTTCTGTTTTATGCCCTGATGCTTTTTATCGCAGTGCAGATCGTCGCAATCCTGCAAGGATAGTTATTTGTAGAAGACCTTGACCACGGTGCCGTCGGCGAGGGTGTAGACGAAGTCGGGGAACATCTTCGAGAGGCCGAAGGCCAGGGCGAAGCCCACTATCATGATGATGGTGTCCGCGAAGTAGGTGATAATGCCGATGAACACGAGGCCTACCATCGCCAGCACGCCGAGAGTCCAGATTATCACGAAGAGCGAGAAGAAGAATCCGCCGATCAGGGTGAGCGTGCGCATATTCTTCACGAAGGTTACTATGAGGCCGAGGAGTATGGATGCGGCCCAGATGATGATGCCGATCTGCACGAGGCCGTGGTCGCCGTCGTTAAGGCCTTCTATGACTATGAGGACGATGGCTATTATCAAACCGCCGATGATGGTCAGGAGGGGCCAGAGATAGGACATCTCCTCGTTGTCGGGACCGACCATTATCATCATGCTGAAGAACTGCACCAAGGCCGTGATGCCGAGCAGGCAGGCGCCTCCCGCGGCCGGCCAGAACCCATATACTTTCTGGTTCATCCACCAGAGGAGGTCGGTGCCCGTGTAGTAGATGCCGAGGAACTCGAGTGCAACTGCCGCGGCAAGGAAGGGTATTGTGAGCCAGGAGATGGCGGGGGATTCGGCCTTGCCTCCGATGATGGCGCACGCGAGGGCCGCGAAGACCAGGCAGACTACAAGCCAGTGGGGCGTGGGCGTGCTGTACCAGTGGCCCATAGGCGTGTGGTGCTTGTTGGCGGCTTTTGTCCACCATTCTTCCTCGGTGCCTTCCACCAGGACCAGGTCTTTGACGTCAACGAAATACTTCTTGCCTTTGATGGTGACCGTGAGGAAACGTCCGCGCTCATTGTTGTTGCTGTACCACTTCTCCTGGAAACCGGGTTCGTCGTGGACCTTGTAGCTGGCGGAAAATAATTCGCCGTCACCCTTGGCAACGAACAGTGTGTCGCCGTTGGGCACGTAGAAGGCGGTGCCATTGATTATGTATTTGTTCGCGCCCTCGCGCTTGTCGGGATTGAGCGCGCGGTTGAACACGCGGGTGGAATCGGCTGTGAGTTTGTCGGCCACGAAACGCCACTGGGCATTGGCCAGGGGAGCGGTGGCGAATAGAAGCGCCAGCGCCGCCAAGTACTTGATAATTGTCTTCATATGCCGTAAAGGTAATAAATAATCGTATATTTGTACTCGCAAATGAACATTTGGGCCAAATATGTGTTAATAGCGCTGTCGCTGGTGGCGCTGGAACTGCTGTATTTCGCAGTGGCGAAAAGGCTGGGAATCGTCGACAACCCAAATGCGAGGTCTTCCCACAAGAGCGTGGTGCTGAGAGGCGGGGGAGTGGTGTTTCTGTTCGGGGCCTGGCTCTGGGCGGCGTTCTTCGGGCTGGCATATCCCTGGTTCCTGGCGGGCCTGACGCTGATTGCGGCGGTGAGCTTCGCCGACGACGTGAAGTCTCTGCCCGACGGGGTCCGGCTGGTGGTGCAGTTCACGGCTATGGCTCTGATGTTCAAGGAGTTGGGGCTTCTGCAGTGGAATCTCTGGTGGGCGGTGATAATCGCGCTGATAGTGTGCGTGGGCATCATCAATGCCTACAATTTCATGGACGGGATCAACGGCATAACGGGGGCATATTCGCTCGCCGTGGCGTTGCCGTTGCTCGCTATCGAATCCATCTCCCATTCTCTTATTATCGTGATTATCCTTGCCGACCTTGTGTTCTGCTTCTTCAATTTCAGGACGAAGGCGAAATGCTTCGCGGGGGACGTCGGGGCGGTGACTATGGCGTTCCTGCTGGTGTTCGGAGTGTTCTCCGTGATAATCGCGACTGGGGACTTCAGCTACATTATGCTGCTGGCGGTGTATGGCGTGGACAGCGTCCTGACCATAATCCACCGGATAATGCTTCACGAGAACCTTGGCAAGGCTCACCGCAAGCACGCATACCAGATTATGGCCAACGAACTTGGCCTCCCGCACGTGCTGGTGTCGGGCATTTACGCCGTGCTCCAGCTGGCGGTTTCGGCAGGGCTCCTGCTGCTTCCCGTGAACCATTACGTCTATTCTGCCGTGGTTCTCGCGGCGCTCGGCGTGGGGTATCTACTTTTTATGAAAAAGTATTACCATCTCCACGAGGAGTATTTAAAGAATATTTAGTATCTTTGCTCGCTTTTCGGGGGTGTTTTGGTTTTGACAGCACCGATGCCGGAAGGTAAGCACGCCGGGCGCTCCGCAGGCCTGCCCGTCAACACGACTTGCGAACAATTAGCTGGCAACAGCAACTATGCACTCGCAGCCTAATCTGCCATAGGCGATTGGCTTAATCGGGGCGCCAAGGCTGCGTTCCCGACGAGTATCCCTCCGGCTTTAGGCCGTCTCTGTCCGGACCCAGGGGTATCATTCAAGACGGATGCACGCGCGGACTCCTTTAAAGCGCGCCAAGACTCTAAGGATAAGGGTCTGTTCGCCCGCCCTCCGGCAGGCAGCCCCCGACAATCAAAGGAAGGATAAGCGTGTAGAAAGCCCTCGGGTGCGTTGTTTGGACGGCGGTTCGAGTCCGCCCACCTCCACAAACGAAACTGCGATGCAAGTAAAGGTAAAGCGAAGCGACGTGGTTTGGAGCTACCTGGGCACTTTCTTCTCCCTCTGCTCCAACCTCATAACGATACCTCTGGTGGTGTTCTTCTTCAACGAAGAAGTGCTCGGCCTCTGGAATGTTTTCGTCGCCGTAGGCACCATCGCAATCCTCTTCGACTTCGGTTTCACCGTCACCTTCGCCCGCAACATCACTTACTGCTGGAGCGGGGCGCGTCGCGTGCTCGCGGAAGGGGTGGAACATGGAGAAGAGGGGCGGGAACCCGACTTCGCGCTGATGAAGCGCATCTGCGGCACCAGCCGCATGGTGTATCTCATCGTGAGCGTGATAGCGCTTGTGCTTATGCTCACCGTGGGCACCTGGTACATCGTGCGCATCTCCGGGGATATGGAGGGTTATGCCCATCTGGTGGCGTGGTTCATCTACACCATAGGCACCTTCCTGAACCTCTACTTCAACTACTACGACTCGTTCCTTCGCGGAGTGGGCGCTGTGGACGCGGCGAACAAGAACCGCGTGATCTCGCGAATAGTGCATCTGACGCTTATGACGGCGCTGCTTCTTTGCGGCACGGGCATAATCGGCGCGAGCATCGCGTATCTGGCATACGGCCTGGTGTTCCGGCTCCTCGGAAGGAAGAAGTTCTATGCTTTCGAAGGCATAGGGGACAAGCTCAAGGCGGTGGCGGAGAAAGTCTCCCGTTCGGAGATGGTGTCGCTCTTCAAGACCATCTGGCACAACGCCTGGCGCGACGGACTCATCCACGTGGCGTCCTACGCCTGCGACAGCTTCAGCGTGGTGGTGTTCCCGCTGTTCCTCGGTCTCGCCGAATCGGCGGTCTACTCGACCACCCTGCAGATAGGCACGGCCGTGGCGGCCATGAGCTCGGTGCTCCATATCGCATACCAGCCTTCGATTCAAGCGGCGTACGTAAAGCGCGACACCGGCAAGCTGCGCGACAGCATATCGCTGATAATGTTCGTGTACGTGGTGAGCTTCGCGTTTGCCACTCTGCTCGCGGCGGTGGCGGGACTCCCCATCCTGCACTGGCTGAAGCCCGGTATGGCGTTCAGCGTTCCGCTGCTCCTGGGCATCTGCGCGAACCAGTTCCTGCTGATGTACGTGAAGTGCTACACATATTACCTTTCCAGCACCAACAGACTGATCTATATGCCCGCTTTCGTCATTACGGCGGCGGCTTGCGTGGGCCTGTGGTTCCTGCTGCTCGGCCCTCTGCATATGGGCGTCTGGGGAATCATCCTGGCGCAGGTCGGCCTGCAGCTGGCGTTCAACGCCTGGTACTGGAGGCGCTTCGTTCATAGGGAGCTCGGCCTGAGCGTTCCCTATATGTACCATTCGGGCAAGGCGCAGCTGGTGGAGGAGTGGGCCCACATCCGTGGCAAATTATCACACAAGACCGCGTAGGCTATGTTCTGGTTGCTCTTCAGATATTCGGTATTCGCGTTCTTCGTGCTGATGGCTTTCTGGTATACGGCAAAGCACAAGCACCTGGAACTGCTCTGCCTGTATTTCTGGGCAATCGGATTCGCCAACTGCTTCGTATATCTCGGTACCATCTGGAATCCCGCCAAGATGGTGTCGCTGTTTATGATCTGGTGCATCCTGACGCACGAAAAGCAGCGTCCTCCCGAGCATAAGGGACTGTACAATTCGTTCTTCTCGCTGTATGTCGTCGTGGTGCTGATGTCCAACATCGTGGCGATGCTCACCGAAAGGAACCTGCTGCTGGTGGAGGACTCGAGCCCCATCGCCAGGGTGCTTCTGCAGGACTTCTCGTATCTGACAATGGGCGTGCTGTTGTTCTACGGGAACCTGCTGGACTACCGCTTCGCGCCGAAGGTGTACAAATCCTACTGCACGGCGGTGGAGGTTTCGATAGTGATCGGACTGGTGCACCTGGTATTCAACGCGCTGGGCCTCACCTTCATGCCGATCATGCGTATTTCCCAGTCCGCCCTGTTCGACGCGGCCGATTCGGTGAAGGCGCACTTCGGCGAGCAGACGATGCTGCGAGTATATGCCTTTGCGGGAGAGCCCAAGGGCCTTGGATTCTACCTGGTGCCTTATCTCCTCATGTCCATCACTGGCATAGTGTCGGGCAAGACGCGGGGCAGTATGGCGAGGCAGATAATCTTCCTGCTGCTTGGCTTGTTCGTGCTGCTGAACACCTTCTCGTCGTCGGCCATCATAGCGTTCTTCCTGTCGCTGCCGTTCGTGCTGTTCTATGCGACCGGCAAATTCGCGAGAAGGGCGATGATAGGCTTGGTGGCCATAATGGCGATAAGCGCGCCGTTCATCATCAAACACGCGGCGCTGCCAAGCAAGGACGAGGGAACGGGCTTTGCCCAGGCGCTGTTCGACAGGACCTTCAAACGTGGTGTCGACGAACTTTCGTCGGGCCGCCAGGAGGTGAACATTATGGAGACTTATATGGAGGGCAACTTCTCGCAGCTCCTCTTCGGATGGGGCATGGGACAGTATTCCTTCCACGTCGAGAAGTCCTTCACCGAGAACGGCGACCTGCGTACGGTGCAGTCCGGCATAGTTCACGCCGTGGCCGACTTCGGCCTTATGGGCCTCGTGCTCTATGTGATCCTGGGATTCGCGCTGATAAAGGCTCTTGTCCGTTCGTCCAAAGGCGAGCGTACGCTTCCGAAGCTGTTCGCTATGGCGGCGTTCACCTCGTATATGGGTTCGCTTATGTACGGCAGCCTCTTCACCTGCTTCGTCTTCTGGATGATGTATCATTATTCCGAACTTCCATGGAACGAGAAATCATAGCCTGGTTCGACCATCCTCCAAAGGTTGAGAAGGGGCCCTTCAACGTCCTTTCCCGCCTCTGGCCGGCGAAGGTCTGGTATGTGATTCTCAAGCCGCTGCGCGAGGACCGCAAGGCGGCCTCCTGGGACGAGGACTCCGATTTCGGCAAGGCGGAAGTGGTAAGGCTCTATGAGAAGCCCGACGCCGACGCGGCCATAGCTGAATTCTGCCGCGAACATCCCGACGCGATCCATATAGGAAACGGCTTCGACACCCCCGTGATGCTGAAGGCGAAAAAGTACATCTTCGAGGGCGGAAACCCCTTCCTGATGTTCTCGGAAAGGCCCGCGCCCCTCGGCGGCTCGCTGCCGTTCAGGCTTGGCCTCGCGATATATCACTGGCTCAAATACACCCGCTTGCGTTTCGAGTATTCAAGGCACGTGAATGCCTTCCTTCCTCTTGGCGAAAGGGGAGTGAGGGCATACCGCCGTTGCGGGTGGAGGAGGGACAAGCTCTTCCGCTATATGTATTGCCCGCCGGTGATGCCTCTCGCGAAGGAGACTGCCCATCCCGGCAAGCCCGTGCGTTTCGTCTGCCTCGGCAGGTTCTACTACAAGACCAAGGGAACGGACGTGCTGCTGGACGCTCTGAAGTATCTTCGCGGCGATTTCACGCTGGATTTCGCAGGAGGCTACGGCCCCGACGAGACGGACCTTCGCAGGCGCATCGAGCCCTATGCCAACGTGCGTTGCGTCGGAGTATGGAAGTCGCAGGAGGTGCTGGAGAAGCTCTCGGACTACGACGTGGCGGTGGTGCCTTCGCGCGCCGATGGCTGGAACCTCGTGGTGAACGAGGCGATGGACGCCGGAATAGGCGTGATTGCCTCCGACCAGGCGGTGAGCGACGAGATGGTTCCCGGCGCCGGAAACGGCCTTGTGTTTCGTTCCGAAAGGCCCCGCGAGCTTGCCGCGGCCATGCAGAAGGTGATAGACGACCCGTCGCTCGCGAAGGAGTGGGCGGCCCGTTCGAGGGAGTTCGCCCCGAGCGTGTCGCAGGAGGTCGTGGGACGCTATCTGCGCGATATTGTATTGTATGTTTTGAATCCGGACGGTCCGAGGCCCGCGTGCCCTTGGAAAGCCCGCTAGGATATTGGTTATGAAAGTATTGTTGGTAACGACCTGCATCGACAAGTCCTTCGGAGGACCGGCCCGCAGCGTGCCTCTTCTCGCAAGGGGACTCTCGGCGGCCGGCGTCGACGTTACCCTTATGGTCGTCCGTTCGGACGATATGAACGATGCCCTGCTGGATGGCAGCGGCGTCCAGCTGAAGGTGCTCGAGAAGGGCTACAAGGTCAGGGAAGTGCGCGAATTCATTGCGCAGGAGAAGTTCGATCTGGTGCACGGCCAGGCGATTTGGGAACCGCTGTGCCATTTCGCCAGGGTGGCGGCCACCAAGTGCGGCGTGCCGTTCATCTCCACCCCCAGAGGTTCCCTCGAGCCCTGGAGCCTGGAGCAGAAGCGCATCAAGAAGCTTGTGGCGATGCTTCTCTACCAGAAGCGCGACCTCAATGCGAGCGTCCGCATCCACGCCACGTCCACCCTCGAGGCGGAGAACATCCGCGCCCTCGGCATCAAGACGCCCATCGCGGTGGTGCCCAACTGCATCGACGTGGATTCCCTCCCTTGCCGCACAAGCACGGAGGGCGTGAAGAAGCAGGTGCTTTTCCTTTCGCGCATCCATCCCAAGAAGGGCATAGAGATGCTGCTGGACGCCTGGGACGCCATCCACGAGAACTTCCCGGACTGGAATCTGGTGATTGCCGGCAACGGCGACCCCATCTATACCGAAGAACTGCACGGGGCCATCTCCCGTATGGGCCTTTCGCGCTGCGTGAGGATGCTGCCGCCCCGTTTTGGAAAAGACAAACTGGCGCTGTACGCGGAATCGGCACTTTTCGTGCTGCCTTCGTTCAGCGAAAATTTCGGCGTGGTAATAGCCGAAGCCCTGGCGTGCGGGGTGCCGGTTATTACCACGACGAATACCCCTTGGGAACTGATTAACGGCAAACACGCCGGCTGGTGCATCAATCTCGGCCAGGAGGAGCTGGAAAACGCCCTCGTCGAGGCGATGTCGAAGGATCTGGACGAACTGCAGAAGATGGGAACGAAAGGTTCCGAGTTCGTGCGCAAGGCCTTCAGCGTGCCCGTGATTGCCTCGGCTACCCTTAAAATGTATGAAGCGGCTCTTGATTCATAGCCTCGTCTTCGGACCCGACGGCGTGAGTACTGCGTATCTCTACAACGATATCGCAGAGGCTTTCGTGGCCGCAGGCTGGGAAGTGAGAGTCGTGACTACCACCCCGCACTTCAATCCGCCGGTAAAAGGCAAAGAGGCAAAGGCTTTCAACGACGGAATCAAGATCACCCGGATTCCGATGAGGCGTTTCAGCAACTTCGGAGTGCGGGCTCTGAGCTTCGCCTGGTGGCATCTGGCTTCGTTCTTCGTAATTCTGCTGGGGAAGAGGCCGGATGTGATCCTGTCGCCGTCGCCGCCCCCGACAGTGGGCCTGCTGAACGTGTGGCTGGGCCGCATCAAACGCTGCAAGGTGGTGTACAACGTGCAGGAAATCTATCCCGACATCCTGCAAAAACTGCACGGACTGCCGCTGCGGGTTATGAAGCGTATGGAGCGCCGCATCTACGACGGTTCCGACGCGGTGATCACCATCGACAGGGTGTTCCGCGACACCATCGCGCCCCGTTTCAAGAATCCCTCGAAGCTGCACATCATCCCCAATTTCGTGGATACGGAGCTGTACAGGCCTCTCGAGAGGAACGCGTCCTCCGGAGTGCTGCGGATTCTGTATGCCGGAAACATCGGCTACGCGCAGGACTGGGATCTTCTTCTGGACCTGGCGGAAAAGACGGCGGACCTGCCCCTGACGTACTGCGTAGTGGGGGAGGGAGTGCGCAGGGAGCATCTCATCGAAGGCATCGACGCAAGGCATCTGCGCAACTTCCGCCTGCTGCCTTATCAGCCCCGGGAGAAGATGCCCGAGCTGCTGGCCGCTTCGGACGCCAACTTCATCTTTATGCTGCCCTCGATGGACAGGCAGGGCTTCCCTTCGAAGGTCTATACCATCATGGCCTGCGCCCGTCCGCTGATCGTCAGCTCCGGCGAGGATACTCCCATCGTGAATTTCCTTGGCGGAATGCCTTGCGCAAAGCTTTTCTGCGGCGAGGACCGCGCCGAGTCTATGGCGGCTTACCTTCACAAGCTGCTCGAAGGCGGCGTCGAAAAGGCTCGGGAGGAACTGCTCAAAATGGGCGAAAGCGGCCGAAAACTTATCGAAGAACAATACTCGCGGGAGAAAGTGACCTCCCGATATGTCGAACTCCTGGAGTCCCTTCTGAAATGAGAATTCTGATTACCGGTGTACACGGCTTCGTAGGAAGCAACTTCAGCGCCATGCTGGCCGGGGACCATACGGTCTTCGGGCTGGACATCGTCGCGCCGGAGAACCCCAATGTGGCGCAGACCTATTCCTGGCAGGACCTCGAGGAGGGTCGGCTGCCGGACGTCGACGCCGTGGTGCATCTCGCCGCCATGGTGCACGACATCAAGAAGGCCGCGAACGAGGAGGCCTATTACGCGGTGAACACGGGACTCACCAAGAAGATTTACGACTGGTTCCTGCAGTCGAAAGCGAAGATGTTCATTTTCTTCAGTACCGTGAAGGCAGTGGCAGACAGCGTGGAAGGCATTCTCACAGAGGACGTAATTCCTTCTCCTGTAGGCGCTTACGGCAACAGCAAGCTTCAAGCGGAAGCTTATATCCTGGGCCATCCCGCGGCGGACAAGCTGGTGTACATCCTCCGCCCCTGCATGATTCACGGTTCGGGCAACAAGGGAAATCTCCCTCTGCTCTTCAATCTGGTGCGAAAGGGCATTCCCTGGCCTCTCGGGGCTTATGAGAACCTCCGTACCTTCACATCCATCGGCAACGTTCGCTTCGCAGTGAAGTCGCTGCTCGAGAAGAGCGTGCCTTCGGGCATCTACAACCTGGGCGACGACGAGCCCGTGTCGACCAACCGGCTGATACGGATGATATGCGCCTCGCAGGGCCGCAAAGCACGCATCTGGAGGCTTCCCAAGTGGCTGATATCGGCCGTGGCCTGGGCAGGCGGCCTGCTTCATCTGCCCCTGAATCCCGAAAGGCTTCAAAAACTTACCGAGAACTATGTTAGTTCCAACGCCAAGCTCAAGGCGGCGCTGGGTGTCGACAAGATGCCCGTGAGCGCCGAGGAAGGGCTCGAAATGACTTTCAAGGCCTTCAGCAATGAATGGTTTCTTCATCTCCGCGATGCTTCTGGGCGCGCTCTCTACGGGGGACGGGCAGCCTTTCTGGGCTACCGCCAACCGTTACGGCCTTATGCCCGACAATGGCTTCGCGCTGGGGGTGGTGGACTTCAGGCGTCCTCTGAATGGCAGTGCGGACGCAGGAATAGGCAACGGAGAGGCGGCGTCGCTGCGCGGCGGCTTCGAATGGCAGGCCGGAGTATCTCTCGCCTGCGCTTTGGAAAGCAGGGACGGGGGAGTGTCGGCGGTTCCGGCGATAGACGAGCTTTATGGCGGCATCCGCTGGAAAGCGCTTCGCCTCGACGCCGGGATGATGCACCGCGAACGCGAGTTCCTGGGCTCTGACCCCTCGCTGGGATCCATCTCTTCCACCGAAGGGCACGTGATCGAAAGCAACAACGCGCGCACGCTTCCGGGCTATCGTCTCGTGCTGGAACCCTGGTACATTCCTTATACTCGTAAACATCTGAGTATCAGCGGTGTTTGGGGCGATTACCTGACGACCGACTCCAGGTATATGCAGGACGCTCTTGTTCATCGTTTGCGCGGTTATCTGCGCTACGACATCGTGCCGGGACTCTATGCGCAGCTCGGACTCGACCATTATACGCTGTGGGCCGGTTCCAACCAGACGGGCGGCAAGATGGACGCGAGCTTCAAAAACTACTTCCGCATCGTCTCCTTCAGTGACGGGTCGGCCGAGGACTCTGTTCTTGACAAGATGAATAAACTGGGCGACCACGGCGGCTCGGAGCAGCTGCGTATCGGCTGGGAAAGGGATGGACGCGGCATTACCTTCCAGTATGAAAAGCCCTATGCCGACAAGGGCAGCATGAAGCATTACAACCTCCCCGACGGCATTTATTCCCTGAATTATTCGTTTGCGGACAAGGACCGCTGGGTGAGCGACATCATGCTGGATTTCCATTATACCAAATGGCAGTCCGGTACCATCCAGGTCAGCAAACACGACGATCAGGGCAATCTGCTGCCTCCGGACCAGCGTCCGAAAGGCACCGTGGTGGGCGGAGACAACTATTTCAAGAACGGGGACTACAAGTCCGGGTGGACGCATTACGGCCGCGGCATCTGCGCGCCTCTGTTCTTTACCGGCTACGGGCCGGACGGAGTCTGGACCATCCGGAGCAACCGCCACAAGGCAGTAAACCTTGGTCTGTCCGGGAAATTCTTCCGCGAATACCCTTACCGACTGATGCTCACCGCAGGGGAGTATTACGGCACCTACCACGAGCCGTACATAGCGCCTTCGTCCTGGGGCTCGGGCTGGAAATGGTGGAAGAAGAACACCATCGACAAGGGCCTCTTCCAGTTCTCGGCGGGCCTCGACGGGGCCGTGCGAATCAAGTCCGGGCGCCTTCCCGGCAGGCTTTCTCTGACCTACGGAATCTATGCCGATTTCGGCAAAGTGCTCCCCCACAACGTGGGGGCGGTTGCGGGCATTTCCATCGCATTATAAAATAATTGCTATCTTTGTAAGATTAAACTTACAAAAATGTCAATTTTCAAAGACAAGACCCTGATGATAACAGGGGGGACCGGATCCTTCGGAAATGCGGTCCTGAGGCGTTTCCTTCGTACGGACATAGGTGAAATCCGCATCTTCTCCCGCGACGAGAAGAAGCAGGACGACATGCGCCACGAGTACCAGGCGAAGTATCCCGACGTGGCTTCCAAAACAAAATTCTACATCGGCGACGTACGCAGCCTCGAGAGCTGCCGCAGCGCCATGAACGGTGTGGACTACATCTTCCACGCCGCCGCGCTCAAGCAGGTTCCCAGCTGCGAATTCTTCCCGATGGAGGCCGTCCGCACCAACGTCATAGGCACCGACAACGTGCTTACCGCCGCCATCGAGGCGGGCGTGAAGAGCGTCATCTGCCTCAGCACCGACAAGGCCGCCTACCCCATCAACGCCATGGGCATCACCAAGGCGATAGAGGAGAAGGTTGCGGTTGCGAAGAGCCGCCAGACGACCACCACCAAGATATGCTGCACCCGTTACGGCAACGTCATGTGCAGCCGCGGAAGCGTGATTCCCCTGTGGATAGAGCAGATCCGCGCAGGTCTCCCCATCACCCTCACCGAGCCTTCGATGACCCGTTTCATTATGAGCCTCGACGAGGCTGTGGACCTCGTGCTCTTCGCTTTCGAGCACGGCCAGAACGGCGACATCCTCGTGCAGAAGGCACCTGCCTGCACCATCAGGACCCAGGCGGAGGCGGTTTGCGAGCTCTTCGGCGGCGACAAGTCCGCCATCAAGGTGATAGGCATCCGCCACGGCGAGAAGATGTACGAAACCCTTCTCACCAAGGAGGAATGCGCCAAGGCCGAGGATATGGGCGACTTCTACCGCGTGCCGGCCGACAACCGCACTCTCAACTACGACAAGTTCTTCACCGACGGCAACCTCAAGGCCGTGACCATAGACGAGTTCAACTCCAACAATACCCGCCGCCTCGACCTCGAGGCGACAAAGGCGAAGATAGCGGCGCTGGACTACATCAAGGAAGAACTTGCGGGAATCCATCATAACTGATTGCAGATGAAGATTCTGGTAACAGGAGCAAAAGGGTTCGTGGGACGCAATCTCTGCGCCCAGCTCGCGAACATCCGCGACGGCAAGGCCCGCTGGTACGGGGACGTGAAGGTCGACGAAATCTTCGAGTACGACCTCGACAGCACTCCGGAGCAGCTCGACGCCTGGTGCGCCGAGGCGGACTTCGTGTTCAACCTTGCGGGCGTGAACAGGCCGCAGAACGCCTCCGAGTTTATGGAGGGCAACTTCGGCTTCGCAAGCACGCTCCTGGATACCCTCCGCAGGCACGGCAATGCCTGTCCCGTGATGCTTTCCTCCAGCCAGCAGGCCAGCCTCAGCGGACGCTTCGGCGACAGCGAGTACGGCCGCAGCAAGAAAGCGGGGGAGGACCTCTTCCTGAAATATGGAGAGGAGACCGGCGCCAGGGTGCTGGTGTACCGTTTCCCGAACCTCTTCGGCAAATGGTGCAGGCCCAACTACAACAGCGCCGTGGCCACATTCTGCAATGCTTTCGCGAACGACCTGCCCTATACGGTGAACGACCCTTCGGTGGAACTTGAACTTCTCTACATCGACGACCTCGTGGACGAGATGATTGCCGCCCTTCAGGGCAGGGAGCACCGCTGCGAGTTCGAAGGCCTGGAGGTCGTACCCGACGCGTGGGGCCGCTACTGCTATGTTCCCGTCACGCACAAGGTGACTCTTGGCGAAATAGTGGACCTTTTGAAAGAATTCGCCGCGCAGCCTCAGAGCCTCGTAATTCCCCGAATCCCCGCAGGCAGCTTCGCCAAGAAACTCTACAGCACATATCTGAGCTACCTTCCCAAGGAGAAGGCGGCGTTCCCGCTCAAGATGAACGTGGACGAGCGCGGCTCCTTCACCGAGCTGGTGCGCAGCCTGGACTGCGGGCAGGTGAGCGTCAACATCTCCAAGCCCGGCGTCACCAAGGGACAGCACTGGCACAACAGCAAGTGGGAGTTCTTCATCGTGGTAAGCGGGCACGCCCTCATCCAGGAGCGCAGGATCGGCACGGATGAAGTCATCGAGTTCGAAGTGAGCGGCGAGAACATCCAGTGCGTTCACATGCTTCCCGGATACACCCACAACATCATAAACCTCAGCGAGACCGAGAACCTCGTCACCGTAATGTACGCCAACGAGATCTTCGATCCGAACCGACCTGACACCTATTATGAAACAGTTCAAGAATAACGGCAAGCTCAAGCTTCTCATCATCGTGGGCACCCGCCCCGAAATCATCCGCCTGGCGGCGGTGATAAACAAGTGCCGCGAGTATTTCGACTGCCTTCTGACTCACACCGGGCAGAACTACGACTACAACCTTAACGGCGTGTTCTTCAAGGACTTGAAACTTGCCGACCCCGACATCTATCTGGAAGCCGTGGGCGCCGACCTGGGCGAAACTATGGGCAACATCATCGCCAGGAGCTACCAGCTTATGGTGGAGATCAAGCCCGACGCCGTGCTGGTGCTGGGCGACACGAACAGTTGCCTCAGCGTCATCGGCGCGAAGCGCCTGCACATTCCCATCTTCCATATGGAGGCGGGCAACCGCTGCAAGGACGAGTGCCTCCCCGAAGAGACCAACCGCCGCATCGTGGACATCATCTCCGACGTGAATCTCGCTTACAGCGAGCACGCCCGCAGGTATCTTGCCGAATGCGGCCTCCCGAAAGAGCGCACCTACGTCACCGGCAGCCCTATGGCCGAGGTCCTGCGCGAGAACCTCTCCGCGATCGAAGGTTCCGACATCCACAAGCGTCTCGGCCTCAAGAAAGGCAAATACATACTCCTCAGCGCCCATCGCGAGGAGAACATCGATACCGAAAAGAACTTCCTGTCGCTCTTCGGAGCCATCAACAAGATGGCCGAGAAGTACGATATGCCCATCCTCTACAGCTGCCACCCCCGCAGCCGCAAGCGTCTGGAAGAGAGCGGATTCAAGCTCGACAAGCGTGTCATACAGCACGAGCCCCTCGGCTTCCACGACTACAACTGCCTGCAGATGAACGCGTTCGCGGTGGTGAGCGATTCCGGCACCCTTCCGGAGGAGAGCAGCTTCTTCACGAGCATAGGGCATCCTTTCCCCGCCGTTTGCATCCGCACCTCCACCGAAAGGCCCGAGGCGCTGGACAAGGCCTGCTTCGTGCTGGCCGGCATCGACGAGAAGTGCCTGCTTCAGGCGGTCGAGACGGCGGTATCTCTGAACAAGGACGGTCACCACGGAATCCCCGTGCCCGATTATACCGACGAAAACGTGTCGACCAAGGTGGTGAAGATTATCCAGAGCTACACCGGCGTGGTTGACAGGATGGTTTGGCGAAAATATTGAAAATGAAGATATTAAACTGGTTTTTCTCGAAATCTACGCTGCCTTATTGGTGCGTGATTATACTCGACTCCCTGATTATCGCGGGGTGTTGGTGCGTGGTCTACTGGTTTAATGCCAGGACCAGCGCCTTCATCCACAATTTCCCGGAACTGGTTCTAACCATACTGATGTTCCTGGTGGTGCACGGAGTTTTCTTCCGCGTCTTCCACACATATTCGGGAATCCTCCGCTTCTCGTCCTTCGTGGACCTTCAGAGGGTGGGATTCGCGATGATGTGCGCCGCCGCCATAATCATCGGCATGCACTACTTCACCAACAAGCTCGTCACCCTGCACGGATATCCCTTCGTGGTGGTGCGCAGCCTGCATATAGTCATTGCGACCGGTCTGGCGACCGTTCTGATGTGGATGATGCGTGTGACCGTGAAGTACCTCTACGACGCGTATTTTATGACGGACGACGCCGAGAACGCAATGATCTTCGGCATCCAGGCCGGAGGCATCTCCATAGCAAAGAGCATCCGCACCGAGAAACCCGTGCGCTTCCGCCTGAAAGGCTTTATCTCCCACGATTCGTCTCTGACTTATTCCCGCCTTATGGGCGAGAAGATATATCCCGCCGACGCCCATCTTACGAGCGTTCTGCAGGAGCTTAACGTGAAGGCCATCCTGGTGTCGCCCCTGCGCACCGAGCAGTTCCGCGCCGACACCGTGCTGCAGGACTACATCATAGCCTCGGGCGCCAAGATCTATATGATGCCCCCGACCTACGAGTGGGAGAAGGGGATGCCCCAGGACCTCAAGCCCGTGAAGATCGAGGACCTTCTGCCGCGCGAGCAGATCAACGTCAATATGTCGGAAATCGCCCGCCAGCTCAAGGGCCGCCGAGTGCTCATTACGGGCGCCGCAGGCTCCATAGGCAGCGAGATAGTGCGCCAGGTGGCCAAGTTCGAGCCAGCCGCGATGATGCTCATCGACCAGGCGGAGACTCCCGAGCACGACCTGCGCCTGATGATGGCGAAGGATTATCCCGGAGTGGAGGCCAAGACCGTGGTCTGCAGCATCTGCCAGCAGCTCAGGATGGAGAACATCTTCTCTTCGTTCAAGCCCGAATACGTTTTCCACGCGGCCGCCTACAAGCACGTGCCGATGATGGAGGACAATCCCTCCGAAGCCATATTCAACAATGTCTACGGCACAAAGGTGCTTGCCGACCTTAGCGTGAAGTACGGAGTCATCAAGTTCGTGATGATTTCCACCGACAAGGCGGTGAACCCCACCAACGTTATGGGCTGCAGCAAGCGTATCTGCGAAATCTATGTGCAGTCTCTGAACAAGGCCTTGCAGTCGGGCGAAGTGAAGGGTAGCACCCAGTTCGTGACCACCCGCTTCGGCAACGTGCTGGGCTCCAACGGCTCGGTCATTCCTCTGTTCGAGGCCCAAATCAAGGCCGGCGGCCCCGTCACCGTCACCGACCCCAATATCATCCGTTACTTCATGCTCATTCCCGAGGCCTGCAAGCTTGTGCTGGAGGCCGGCGCCATGGGCAAGGGAGGCGAAATCTTCGTCTTCGACATGGGAGCGCCCGTGCGAATCGCGGACCTCGCCAAGAGGATGATACGACTTAGCGGCGCCGAAGGCGTGGAAATCAAGTACACGGGCCTTCGCGACGGCGAGAAGCTCTACGAGGAGGTTCTCAGCGAGAAGGAGAGCACCAAGCCCACCTTCCACGAGAAGATCCGCATCGCCCAGGTGCGCGAGTACGAGTTCAAGCTCGTCTGCAAGCGTGTCGACGAGCTCGTGGAGGTCTCCAAGAAATACGATCCGATGGCAACCGTCACCCTTATGAAGAAGATGGTGCCCGAGTTCGTGAGCAACAATTCCGTTTATTCCGTTCTTGACAAGTAGCGATGGAAGAGGTCCTGCTGGCGTTGATTCGCGGTGTCGTGAGGAAGGACTCGTCTGTCATTCCGGGCGAAGCGGAGGATTCTTTCGACTGGCAGGCTCTTTATGATATGGCATGGAACCAGGGCGTCGCGGCGTTTGTCTGGGACATGCTGGAACCGCGCGTGAACGCAGGCGAGGTGAAGATGCCCCAGGACGTGCTGCTCAAATGGGCTGGCGCTTCCCTGGGCTTCGAACAGCGCTATCTCAAATATGAAAGGGCGATCGCGCGTCTGGCGTCGTTCTATGCTTCCCGCGGCTTCAGGATGCTTCTGCTCAAGGGCTACGGCCTTTCTCTGGACTGGCCCGTGCCTTCGCACCGTCCCAGCGGCGACATCGACATCTGGCTTTTCGGCGAATACAAGAAGGCTGACGCCATCCTGGCGCAGGAGAAGGGCATCCGCGTGGACGACAGCCATCATCACCATACCACTTTCGGCATCGACGGCTTCCTGGTGGAGAACCATTACGAGTTCCAGAACCTGCACGCGCACAAGTGCAATGCGGCGATAGAGGAGCGTCTGCTGGCGACAGTGGAGCCCTGCCCGGAAATTGAACTGCCTTTGAAGGGCCGGGACGGAAAAGAGAAGAAGGTGAAGGCGCTGCTGCCTTCCGCGCAGTTTAACGCGCTGTTCCTGATTTCCCACACGGGGGCGCATTTCGCGGGGGAGTCGGTGTCGCTGCGGATGCTGCTCGACTGGGCGTATTTCGTGAAGGCGCACGGCTCGCAGATAGACTGGGCCGCGCTTCAGGAAGACTGCCGGCGCTGGAACAGGCTGCGCCTGCTGGATGCCGTCAACGCCATCTGCGTGGACCGTCTCGGCTTCGATGCTGTGGATTTTCCGATTACGGCGCGCGACAAGGCGCTTGAAGACAGAATCCTTGGTGATATACTGCATCCGGAGTTCAGCGACGAAATACCGGCCGGAAAGGGCTATTTCGCAGCATTCCTGTACCGCCTCCGCCGCTGGAGGGCGAATGCCTGGAAGAATGAGATAGTGTATCCGGAAAAACCGCTGCCCACATTCCTGCGGCAGGTCTGGGCCCATCTTCTGAAGCCCGCCTCTGTAAAACTCTAGAATTCCAGCCTGACTACGAACGCCTGGGCTCCGTTGACGATGCCCAGAATGTACCAGGTGTCGTTTTCGCGCGCGACCTCCAGGCTGACCTCTTCTCCCGCGTGCACTTCGCGGAAATAGCAGATCTGAACGTCTCCGAGCGTGTGCGAGAGCACATAGTCCAGCGGCAGCGCGTCGATGGCCCAGCCGGGGTAGATGCAGTTGTTCACGTGGCCGTTGGTGTCGAGGTCGGAATACAGGGCCTCGCGGCTGCCCGCCTCGGTGAAGGGGAGTTCCTTCGGGATGACTATCTTGGAGCAGAAGGGGAGAGTGTCCTGCGCGTAGTGGCGGCTCTCGTCGAAGGGGCTGTCTCCGCGCCAGATGCTGCGGCTGGCGATGTCTATCAGAGTCCAGGCCGACGTGGCGTCCACGATGACCTTTCCGTCCTTCAGCATCCGGTAGTTCCTGTGCCACAGCGGACCCTCGTGTACCCGCGACCAGGTCTGCAGCTCGATTTCGTCGCCCCAGACGGGCCATTCGTACACCTTGAAGTGAAGACGGTTCAGCGCCCAGAACAGGCCCCTTTCCTGCAGCGTGGCATATCCCGCCCCGCAGAAGTCCCCGCCCACATAGGCGGCCTCCTGCAGCCTCTGCTGCAGCGCTACGGGCTTCATCTGCCTGTTCACGTCGCCCTCGTAGCTCTGCACCTTGAATTTCTCAATTACTACCGGAATCATATCTGAGTTTTTTATTTCTTTGTCGGGAAGGTCAGGGCGTGCTCCTTCAGTTTCACGTCCTGGTCCATATTGGCCGCCATTGCGTCGAGAACGTTGATGACGGTTACGAGATCATCGTCAGAGATGCCCGCGGTGATGGCTGCTATGGTCTCGATCGCTATTCCGGTGATGGCTTCCTGCATCCTGTCGGCCTTGGGAGTGGTGCGGATGATGTTCTGGCGGCGATCCTTGGGATTGGTGGCGCGGCGCACGAGCCCGCGGGATTCCAGCGAATCCACCAGTTTCACCACGGAATTCTTGTCCTTCAGCATCACGTCGGCAATTCGCTGCTGGCTGATGGGCCCCTCTGTCCAGAGAGTGTCCAGAAGCAGGAACTGCTCGGCGGTAATCTTGTAGCCGCCCTTCTCGAACGCCTCGTTTATGTTCTGCTTGCAGCGGTTGTGCACGAAATTCAGGAAAACCCCGATCTGTTTGCTCAATACCATATAGTATATATTGTCTACTGTCGCACAAAAGTATAATAAAAATCGTATATTTGTGCCGCCAAACTTAAATGAACTATGAAGATCAAAGGAAACAACGTCCTGATTACCGGAGGAGCCTCCGGATTGGGCAAGATAATGGGCAGGATGTCGCTCGAGCGCGGCGCCGCCCATCTTTTTATATGGGATCTGAACGAGGCGAACATCGCCGCGACAATCGATGACTTCAAGGCCGCAGGGTTCGATGCTGAGCGCATCCGCGGATACCGCGTGGACGTGACCGACGTGCAGAACATCGAGCGCTGCTACGACGAAATCAAGGCTGAATACGGCCAGGTGGACATTCTCATCAACTGCGCCGGAGTCTGCACCAACAACAAGGTATTCGCAGAGCAGAGCATCCGCGACATCGACCTCACGATGGACATCAATGCCAAAGGCTCGATGTACACCGCTCTCACCGTGCTCAAGGATATGATGCCCCGCAATTCCGGGCACATCTGCAACATCGCCTCCGAAGCCGGCATCCTCTCCATCCCCAAGATGAGCCTCTACGTCGCCAGCAAGTGGGCCGTCATCGGCTGGTCGGACTCCCTTCGCATCGAATTCGCGAAAGCGAAGAGCAAGGTCCGCGTGACCACCGCCGTGCCTTATTTCATCAACACTGGCCTCTTCGAAGGCGTACGTTCCCCGCTCATCCCCATCCTGAAACCCGAACCCACGGCCCGGAAGATACTCAACGCCATCGAGCGCGACCGCAGCTACCGCGGCATTCCGTTCAGCTACCACTTCTCGCGTATGACCGAGACCATCCTGCCCACCTGGCTCTTCGACTGGTTCTTCGGCACCGTTTGCGGAGTGTACACCTGTATGGACCACTTCAAGGGCCGTCCCAAGCAGAACGAACAGATTCGCAATACAGCAGACAAACGATGAATTACCAAATCAAAGACATACCTGCAGTCGCGCAGGCGCAAAGGGACTTCTTCCGCAGCGAGGCCACGCTGGACATAAAGTACCGCAAAGCGGCCCTCAAAAGGCTTCTGGCATCGGTCGAGAAGCACGAGCGGGCGCTTTACGACGCCCTCTGGCACGACCTTCACAAGAGCGAGGAGGAGGCCTATCTCTGCGAAACCAGCATCGTCAAGAACGAGATAAAGGACCATCTGCGCCACCTGGCGAAATGGGCGAAGCCGAAACGCGCCGCGACGCCCCTCACGCATTTCCCTTCGTACAGCAGGATACTGAGCGAACCTCTGGGCAACACGCTCATAATCGCTCCCTGGAACTACCCAGTGACGCTGCTCTTGTGCCCCCTCGTGGGCGCAATCAGCGCCGGATGCACCGCCATCCTGAAGCCTTCGCCGTATGTGCCGGAGGTGTCCGCAGTTCTGCAAAGCATTGTGGAAGAGGCGTTCGAGCCCGAGTATGTGGCCGTATTCCAGGGCCACAGGGACGTGAACACAGCCCTTCTGGAGCAGCGTTTCGACCTGATCTTCTTCACCGGAAGTCCAGCTCTGGGAAGGACCGTGATGGAAGCGGCCGCGAAGCATCTTACACCGGTTGTACTGGAGCTTGGCGGAAAGAGCCCCTGCATAGTGGACAAGGACGCGGACATTACAGTCGCCGCCCGTCGCATCGCCTGGGGCAAGACGCTCAACTGCGGACAGACCTGCATCGCCCCGGACTACCTGCTCCTGCACAAGGATATAAAGGAACGTTTTGTGGAAGCCTTCAAGGCAGAGGTGGCGAAGATGCACGGAGAAGATTCTGCCCAGAGCCCCCACTACGTGCGTATGGTGAGCGACAAGGCCTTCAAGCGCGTGACCGGCTATCTTGCTGACGGAAAGGTAATTGCGGGTGGTCACTTCGATGCCGGCTTAAGGTACATCGAGCCCACTCTGCTGGACGGAGTGAGCCCCGATGCGCCCGTTATGCAGGAAGAGATTTTCGGCCCCGTGTTCCCGATTCTGGAGTTCGGGACCCGCGACGAGGCGGTGAAGTTCGTCCGCGACCGCGAGAAGCCCCTGGCGTTCTACTACTTCGGCAAGGACCGCGACGGATGGGAGATGCTTCGCCGTACCACGTCGGGAGGCGCCTGCATCAACGACACCATAATGCATTTCGCGAATTCCAAACTGCCTTTCGGCGGAGTGGGCAATTCCGGCATAGGGAGGTACCACGGAGCCGAGAGTTTCAAGGCCTTCAGCAACAGAAGGGCCGTCATAGACTCTCCACGCCGCTTCGATCTGCCCTTCCGATATATGCCTTACAAGCTTATGTGGGCTATGAAAATGCTGCTCGGATAGGCATTTTTCGGCAGGCTGCAAAAAAGTGCAAAAAAAATTTGGATATTTAAGCCGAAAGCAATACCTTTGCAGTCCCAATTAGGGGACTCGTTAGCTCAGTTGGTAGAGCATCACACTTTTAATGTGGGGGTCTCGGGTTCGAGCCCCGAACGGGTCACAAAAGTCAGGCACCCCTAGCTCAGCTGGTAGAGCAACTGACTCTTAATCAGTGGGTCTAGGGTTCGAATCCCTAGGGGTGCACAAGGGCGTCGGCCGAAAGACCGACGCCCTCCTAAAAAAGGGGGCACTTAGCTCAGTCGGTTCAGAGCGCTTGCTTCACACGCAAGAGGTCGGCAGTTCGAATCTGCCAGCGCCCACGCTTCCGAGCGGGAGATCGGCAACGGTCTTCCGCTCTTTTTTGTGTTCAGACTGCCGACCTCATACACTGCAGTCTTCCACCGCAGTTTGGGCGAGGTCTGCTATTTCGGTGGGGACCTCGCCCACCGAAATGGCCCCAGGGGTACCTGTGGCGGGGATTGCCTGGGCGAGGTACCAGGCAATCCAGCAGACCTCGCCCAATTCCGTCACACATTTGCGAGGATGTTGGCTGTTTCAGTACGGGATAACCCGAAGATTCTGGCAAGTTGAACGACTGTCGTTCGGTTGCTTCTATAAACATAGGTGATCAGCCGGGCCTTCTTCACGACCGGCAATTCCGCGACAGAAGAACCGAACCACCTGTTGCTGAGATCACTGACCAACTTGAACAATTCTCCGTCAAGGAGTTTCCGGCGAGGCGCGTCAACCAGTTTGACATCCAGCTCAGCTGAATTCACGCTGCCGACTGTTCGGATAAAGAATGTCTGATTGTCGTTGAATGACTGCTCCAAAAAGCGGTTGTCACAAATACTGGTCGGAATGAGACGGTTCTCGGAATCCAGCAGCCAAGGAACACCGGACAAATCATCGCAGGTGTGCATGATCGCGCGTTTCTCCCTTTTGTTCAAACTGGATACTCTTTTGGCCGCCTCCAACGTGGCACTGGCTGTTCTGAACATAGCAGAATAGCCGCTCCATTTGTATTCTCCGATGTTATGCCCGTTATCCAGAGCATTCCTGGGGATATACGCGAGAGCATTTCTGACATACCATTCACTGTCCAGCCAGATGGCAACAGCGCTTGTCCTGCGTAACAGGCCTGCCTCTCCGTATCTCTGCCTGAACCACATTGAATAGATCCTTTTCAGCTCCGTAGCGTATTCCTGTGCGTCTTGCTGAGTTGCAGCGAGAACGGCCACGTGACAATGGTTGGATACAACGGTGTATATGACCAGGATGACATTCTTCCGTTTCGCACATACACATATTGTCTTCACCATTGCATCGTAATCATCTTCGTCGCGACACATCACTGCTTTTTCCAACCCTTCCAAACTGATATGAAAGGGGTAAACTGTTGCTTTTCTTCCATCCGGAAGGACTCTGGGAACACACGGACGCATATCAGCTCTTTGTTTTTCCAGGTTGGATGCCCGGAGCAAAAGTAGTTATTCTGCCGCCTGACTTTTCAAATTGCTCCTTCGCCTCCTGAATGCTCTTTGCAATCCCGGCTGCCGCTTTCCCCATTTCTTCCAGCATTTTGTCCGGATTAACGGATGCTGCCAGATCTGCTATTGCAAGTGCTCGAATTATCGCCACCACGGAAGTCTCGTTTCCTCCCCAGAGAGAGGTCATCATCGACATCGTTGCCAGCAATGCCACATCCAAAACTGATTGGGGGTCCTTTTCGACATCAAAATCCGTTTTGAATCTGATGTCATTCGCTCCATACTGGAGGACTTCAATAATCTTTTTCATACATTTTCGTTTTTATTATCCGCCGGCAAGGTATGACCAGATTATCTGATTAGCAAGGAACATTAAAAAACAATTCAAAACTTTTTCTGTTTTTTAACTGTTAAATTTTAGTTTATATGGGCGAGGTCTGCTATTTCGGTGGGGACCTCGCCCACCGAAATGGCCCCAGGGGTACCTGTGGCCGGGATTGCCTGGGCGAGGTACCAGGCATTCCAGCAGACCTCGCCCAAAACGGCCGGTCGGACGGGGGATAGAACTCGAGCAGTGAGGATGAGGGATACGGCCTACTGTGCTATTTCCGTGAGCGCACGGGCCAGAAGGGCGCTGAGGTCGTCCTTGGACAGAAGGCTCTCGAGAGGGAAGCCGAAGACCGCGCTGCGGCATTTGGAGGAGCGGTGGACGATGGCCGCGGGAATCTTGGAAGAATAATACAGCAGAACTTTGTCGTCCTTACCCGTGGGCTGGATGCCGTCGGCGTTCTCCACGCAGTACTGGAGGGCGTTCGGTTCGGTGCGGAAGCGGTAATGGGCGGTGCTGCGGCCGAAGGTCTTGCGGTCCTGCAGGATGCCGTCGTTTCCCGTGCGGCTGCTTATCCATTTGAATCCGAGGAAGTCCTGGGCGAACTCGCGGGCGTCGCGCTGGTACCGGGCGAAGACGGCCCCGTCGGCGGTGGCGCAGGTGTCCGCGATGGGGTAGATGCAGTCCCAGGCGTCGGTGGCGATGTCGGCTCCGGACACTATGATGCCGCTGCCGGCCGCGGAAACGGCCTTTACAGCCTCGCGAAGCGTCGCGGGGAATACCTGGCAGTCCGCGCTCATATGCGCCCCGTTGGCAGTCCCTTTGCCGCGCAGGGTGCTGACCTGCTTGCCGCAGATGATGTCCACGGCAGCCCAGGTTCCCTTTCCGTTGAACGCCGAGACGCTCTGGGAGCAGAACGACCAGCCCGAATCCATAAGCGCGCGTCCGTGGACGGCGGGGAAGTCGAAACTGTTGCCCGCTATCACAAGGCCGGCGCTGCCCGTGTCGGATGCCCCGAAACCGGGCGCGTAATCGGTTATCCAGCGCTTTCCGCGGCGGATTTCGTAGTTGTCGCCGCAGAAGCTTATGTCGCGTATGTACGGCACGCCTCCGTCGAGCTGGCCGTCGAATCCCGCATAGCCGGGAGTGTCGAACCACGCAGGTCCGCTCACGCGGGTGAAATTGTTCACCACGAGCACCTCTCCCTTGGAATTGCCGGGCACTCCGGCGCTCAGTATCTCCGAAGGGAAGGCCAGCCCTCCGTCGTTGAAGGCGACTATCTTCCAGGAATAGAGTTTCCCGGGCTCGAGGTCCACCTCGAGGCTCTCGTCTTTCACTTTAACGCCGGCATCGAAAGCGCCGCTGTCAATCTTCGTATAGACTATGTAGCCCGAAGGCCTGGCCGTAGGCTCGAGTTCGTCTTCGGTGGCGGCCCAGCTAAGCTTGACGCGCCTGCGCGAGCAGAATACCGCGCTGAAGTCCTTCACTGGCAGCGGCTGCACGGTGTAAGGCGTGCCGTACCAGCATCCGAGGAACTTTAGGACTCCCTTGTAGACCGCGCGGCTGGCTGCGAACTTGAACGCGGGATCGTGGCCGTATTTCATATCGGCGAAATTCTGGTGGCTCAGGAGCTCCAGAATCATACCGGGCACGTCGGTGCTGCGGGATTCGGCGTAGGAACGGTCCCAGAGCTGCCTGCGGCTCCATTCGGGGTTGAATTCCGCCCGCAGGTCGCCTACCACCTGGCTCTGCACGAAATCGGCGAGAAGGCGTCCTCCCATACGGTCGTGCCCGTCGCTGTACTTGCGGCTGTTGCCGGAATTCAGGGTGTAGATTGAAAGCGTTCCAACTATGCTGTCGTTGGGGCTGGTGCCGGCATCGGTATGGAATGCAAGCGACAGGTCCACGGGCACTCCCAGCTTGTCCTTCATCTCGCAGACCCAGGCGCCGCGCGAGGCGTAGTCGCGCTTGTAGTCGCCGTTCCAGTTGTTAATGACGCGGTCGTAGTCAATGCCCGCCCACTGCATCCAGTACATTGCTCCTTCGAGGTATGAAGGCAGATAGGAAGGTTCCCAGACCTTCACGTCGAGGCTGTCGAGGCCCCTCGCTATCTTGCAGATGCCTCCGCCGAACTTCACGGCGTCCGCGCTGACCCAGCTGCTCTTGGCCGCGCCCGGCATCATCGCGTTGTCCACCGTCACGCAGCCCTGCGTGCCCTTGTCGAATTCGAAAGTGCCGAGATATATCCAGGTGCCGCCGCCCTTGCTCTGGTCGACGATGAAGATATCCTCGCCGCCCATATGCTTCACGGTATAGCGGACCGCCTTGCTGCTGTGCTCCCAGGTCTTATAGGATATGTAGACGGCATATTCGCCCCTTTCGGGGATGTCCGGAGTCCATACGGCGGAAGCGCTCGGCATCTGGGAGAGGGCGCATTTGGCCATCCGCGCGGTGCCCGCCTTGAAAGGATTGTCGTTCTTGGAATACAGCGCCTTCAGGTCGGCAAACCCGATGCCGGCGTCCTGCCATTTACCTTTCTCTTTATACGCGCCCGCAACGCGCAGGGGAAGCTCTCCGAAGTCGATGCCCACGGTGTCCCTCGCAAAGGACGGGTCGTTGTCGCACATCACTTCGTGCGGGTTGATGTCGCGCTCGCGGGGAGTCATCACGTACGCCCCCGCATTCTCCAGCATAGGAATCAGGTAGGGGAGAACGTAGCTCTGGGTATAGAGGTCCTCGATGGTGCGGTGGATGGGAGCGCGCTGCCACATCCAGGCGTCTTCCTTTTCGTTGTAGTAGCGTCCGTGGCTCTGCCAGAGGGCGATGGTGCGCCCGGAAAGGCCCCGCTTCCAGTTGTCCAGCCCGGTGACGACGGGCGCTCCGGCCTTCTTGCCGGGGGAGTAGCGGTACGAGGGAGTCCTGCCGTTGTTGCCTGCCTCGGGCGTCAGCAAATCCTCGAAGAGGGTGCTTCTGCAATAGATTTTCCCGCCTTTGCGGGTCTTGTGCTTCGCGGGATAGAGATCCTCCACCTGCCTGCGAAACCATTTCGCGTCGTCGGCTCTCCATGGCCAGTCGGAAAGGTCCCTCGTGAAATGCAGATCGAACTTGCCGTTCTTGTTCTTCACGGCCTTCCAGAGGCTGATTTCCCCCTTCGTGCCGAACCTCCGCACCGTTCGGGCGGTGAGGCTGTCGCACATAGGCTTGAAATCCTTCAGGACCCCCGTCTGCGCGTGGCAGGGAAGTCCGGCGAGAAGCAATACCAGCAATGGCAGGAGGCGCCTCATACGTTCCTCCTGGATTTCAGATGGGTGATGTCGATGATGAATACCAGCACCGTGGCCACTCCGAGGGCCAGCAGGTCGCTGTTGAAGTCGTGCAGGTCCATGCAGCGGGTGGGCAGGAACTTCTGGATCCACTCGGTGAGGGCGGCGATGAGGGTTCCGGCCGCGAAATTGAGGACCGCGAATCCAATTGCCCCGGAGGGCTTTGAGCTCCTGTGGTCCCAGGCAAGGTATAGCAGGATGGGGAAGGGCAGGAACATCGCAAAGTGCGCGAGCTTGTCCGTTGCTATGCCCCAGATGGTCTTCTGTATGGTCGGGAACTTGTCGCTGCTGATGAAGCACAGAGTCGCCACCGCCGCGAGATACAGCAGGAAGAGGAGCCTCGAAAGTATGGATTTCGCGGTCGTCACAGCGCCTGCATGTCGTGAAGTTTACGATAATAACCGCCCTTGGCGATGAGTTCGTCGTGCTTGCCGCGCTCCACTATGCTTCCGCCGTCTATCACGATTATTTCGTCGGCGTCCTTGATGGTGGAGAGCCTGTGGGCTATGGCGATGGTGGTGCGGTTGTGCATAAGGTTGTCCAGAGCCTCCTGCACGGCCCTTTCGCTCTCGGTGTCGAGCGATGCGGTCGCCTCGTCCAGAATGAGGATGGGAGGGTTCTTGAGAATGGCCCTGGCGATGCTCACGCGCTGCCTCTGGCCTCCGGAAAGCTTCACTCCGCGGTCGCCCACGTTGGTGTCGTAGCCTTCTTCCTTCTCGTCGATGAACTCCGCCGCATTGGCTATCGCCGCCGCCTCGCGCACCTGCTCGTCGGTGGGATTCTCCACGCCGAAGGCGATATTCGCGCGGATGGTGTCGTTGAAGAGGATGGGATCCTGGTTCACGTTGCCCATGAGGCTGCGGAGCGACGCGAGCTTGAGGTCGCGCACGTCGATGCCGTCGATGGTTATGCGGCCCGAGTTGACGTCGTAGAATCGGGGAATCAGGTCCACGAGAGTGGATTTTCCGCCTCCGGATGCGCCCACGATGGCGATTGTCTGGCCCTTCTTTATCTCGAGGTTGATGTCGTGCAGCACTTCGCGTCCGTCCTCATAGCTGAAGCAGACGTGCTCGAAGCGGATGCAGTCCTTGAATTCCCTGATGTCCTTTGCGTCCGGCTTCTCGGCTATGGTGTTCACGGCGCACAGGATCTTGTCGATTCGCTCCATGCTGGCAAGTCCCTTGGGGATGTTGTAGGCCGCCTTGGAGAGGTCCTTGATGGGCTGGATGACGCTGTAGAGTATCACCATGAAGAAGATGAAGGTCGGGGCGTCGATGAAGGACTTGTCCATTATGATGAGGCTTCCGCCGAAGCAGAGCACAATGCATATCATGACGGTGCCGAGGAATTCGCTGACGGGGTGGGCGAGCGCCTGCCTGGTTGCGACGCGGCTGTTCTTGCGCTTCATCGCTCCGGTCACCTTGTCGAAACGGCCCGCCATCTTCTTCTCGGCGAGGAACGCCTTCACCACGCGAAGGCCTCCGAGAGTCTCTTCCACCTGGCTCATAGTGTCGCTCCAGAGGGCCTGGGCTTCGGTCGAACGCTTCTTGAGGTTGCGCCCGATGACGCCCATAAGCCAGATCATAATGGGCGCGAAGACCATTACGAAGAGGGTGAGCTTCCAGGAGATGAAGAAGAGGGTGCCGACGTAGAAGATGATGAGGATGGGGTTCTTTATGAGCATGTCGATGCTTCCGGTGATGGAAGAATCCAGCTCGGTGACGTCGCCGCTCATCCTCGCTATGATGTCGCCCTTGCGCTCCTGCGAGAAGAACCCGAGGGGAAGGGAGAGTATCTTGTTATAAATCTGCATGCGCATATCCTTGGCGAGACCGGTGCGCATAGGCACCATCACGGCCGTGGAACCGAAGTAGCAGGCGGTCTTCAGGAGCGTCATAAGCACCATGAAGCCGGAGAGCATCAGGAGCGTGAAAAGGGCTCCGTGCACATCCATAAAGTTGCCTACCCACCAGTATGCGTTGTTGATGACTTTCTCTTTGAATCCGAACTCGACGCTGTCCCAGGGTATGAAGGTGTAGACCTTGTCGTTAATCTTGAAAAGGATCTGCAGCAGAGGGATGACCAGCGTGAACGAGAAGATATTGAATACTGCGCTCAGCACGTTCATCACCACGGAACCTCCGGCATATTTGGCGTACGGCCTGGCGTAGCGCCTGAGCATCGACAGGAATTGTTTCATAATCGCACAAAGATAGCAATTTTATTGCTAAAGTTCAAAAAGGGGCGATGGAGTGCGGTGTGGCAGGGCTATGAGGCGCACTTCCACCTCATTGCCGGCCGCGACCTGCAAGCTCTCTTTCACCGTTTCAAGCGCGAGCGCCGGAGTATTGTTGTGCTCGCTCAGATGACACAGGAAGATGTTCCTCGTGCCTTCGCCGACAAACTCCGCCACTGCGTCAGCGCATTCGAAATTGCTGATGTGCCCGTGTCCGCCGCGGATGCGATCCTGGAGTTCCGGCGGATAGGGCCCGTTCGCCAGCATCTCGGGGTCGTAATTGGCCTCTATTGTGACCGTGGGGGCGCTCTTGCAGTATTCGAGAGCCTCCGGAGTCATCTTCCCGGCATCGGTTATATGCACGTATCGCTCCCCGTCGAACTCTATGCAGAATCCTACGGTTTCGGTGGCGTCGTGGGGCATTATGAAGCACTTTGCCCGGATGCGTCCCGGCACTATCTCGTTCCAGCCGTCGTAATCCAGCGTACGGACCACTCCGGCGAGGTATTCGCCCGTCATCCAGTGCACGGACAGCGACTTGCGCAGCGCCGGCGTAAGCCACACGGGTTTGCCGAGCTTCTTGCAGTAGCTGCCCAGGGAATGGATATGGTCGTTGTGGTCGTGGGTTATGAGAATCGCGCTGAAATCGTCGAAGCACAGCCCTTCGGAGGCGAGTTCGTTCTTGAGTCTCCGCAGGCTTACCCCGGCGTCTATCAGGATGCCGGCTTCGCACTTGCGGTGCCCGTCGAATATGCCGAGGAAATAGCAGTTGCCGCTGCTTCCGCTGGAGAAGGACTTGAAACGCAGACTAGTTTTCATCTCCCTTGCAATACTTTGAGATTGTCCTGTAGGCCTCCGCCACGCCCAGTTCTCCAGCCCTGGAAAGGTCTATGCAGCCCTTTTCCTTCTCTTTCAGGAAGATCTGCACGAGCGCCCTGTTGTACCAGGCGTCGCCCATCGCGGGGTGAAGCCTGATGGCCTTGTCGTAGCATTCTATGGCCGATACGAACTGGCTGGAAAGCGAATAGAGGTTGCCGAGGTCGAAGTACAGGTATGGGATGTCGGGCAGTATCTCGATGGCTTCGCGGATGTCCGCGATGGCTTCGGAATAGTCGTAGGTGCGCATCGTTTCGCCGCCCACGCGGGCCTTGGCCGTGCCGCTTTCGTCCATCGTGAGGGTCTGCACGTTGCCGGCGATCGAGGCGATGAAGTCTATCATCTTCGCGCGCAGCACGCCGCGGTTCATGAGGTAGAACGCCTTGTAGTATCTGGCGTACTTGTCTGCGGCGGCATCGCTTTCGGCAAGAGCCGCGGCCCTGTCGAAATACATCAGGGCGCTGTTGTACTGCTTCTGCTGGGCTTCGTAAAGACCTTTCACGAAACAGATTTCGGCATCGCCAAGACGCGTCTGTCCGGCTCCGGCGCTGTCGTCTCCCGACAGTATGCTGCCGAGGCTTCTTTCAAGCTGCACGGCTCCGGCGGGGGAGTTGCCCACCACGAGCGGCAGGGGACAGCTGGCTATGAATCGGTCCATAAGGGGATTTTCGTACTGGCGGCTGAGGGCCACGCTGGAGCTGCGCTCCTTGCCTATGCTGAACTCGTAAAGGGGCCTGAGCTTGATGTCGATTTCCTTGTTCTGGAGCAGTTCGTCGTTGAAGTCCTTCTTGGCGAATTCGGCGTCCAGGGCCAGCAGGGAACTGTATTTCTTCGTGGTGTCGGCGAATTCCGAGAGCCCGGACGCGTTCTTGCTGCGGTATTCCCGGATCTTCTTCTGGGCGGTCTCGTAGTCGGCCTTGGAGGCGCGTTTGCGGCCTATCATATTCTCTGCGTAGGAACGGTTCAGATAGGCGTTCGCGAAGTCGGGATAGAGTTCGATGGCGCTGGTATAGTCGTCGATGGCGTGCTGCCATTTCCCGAGTTCCATATAGAGGGCCGCCCTGTTGTAGTGGGCGAGCACGTTGCCGGGGTTGATGGCGATGACGCGGTCCATATCCTCGAGGGCTTCGCGGTAGTTGCCCACCTGGGCGCGCAGGAGGCTCCTGTTGTACAGCGTGAGGGCGTTGCCGGGTTCGTCCTTCAGCACCCTGTTAAGGTCCGCCATGGCGGCGTTGTAGTCCTTTATCTCCGCGTAGAGAAGGGCGCGGTTGAAATATGCGAAGGTGTTGTCGGGGTCAAGCGAGATGGCCTCGTTCATATCGGCGATGGCAAGGTCCCACTGGCTCCTGGCCGCATATACGCGTCCCCGGCGCACGTATCCTTCGGGCTCGAAGCGGTCGAGGGAGATCGCCTTGTTGTAGTCCGCCAGCGCCTTCGTGGTGTCTCTCATATAAAGATAGGAGGCGCCCCTGTTGAGATATGCGCCCGGATCCTTGGGCTCCTTGCGGATGTAGCGGTCGAAGTCCGCCACCGCCTCTTCGAAGCGCTGGGCAAGGAAATAGGTGACGCCGCGGCTGTAGTAGAGTCCGTCGAAGCCGGGACGCAGTTCGATCGCCGTCTGAAGGTCCGTCAGGGCGTCTTCATACTGCCCGTTGCGGCTCTTTGTGATGGCCCTGTAATGGTATCCGTTGGTGAACACGGGGTTGATGCGCACGCTGCGCTCGAAGTCCTTCTGGGCTCCCCGCAGGTCGCCGAGGTTGTATTTGGCTATGCCGCGGAAGAAGAAGTTCCAGTAGTCGTTGGTGTCGAGCCTCGCCAGAACGTTGAAATTCTCTATGGCGAGGGCGTATTTCCCATCGGAAAGGGCCTGCCGTCCGCGCAGGAAAAACACGTCGCGGTCGTACTGGGCACGCGCGACGGCGCCCAGGCTAAGCAAAAAGATTATTGCGATAAGAATCTTTTTCACTACTTTTGTTCCGCTTTCCAAAGGAACAAAGATAACATTTATTGTGCCTGAATGAGAATTGCGGCCAAAATATTTTGCGTTTTCTGCCTGTGCGCCCTTTGCCATACGGGGTTCGCGCAGGGGATTCCGTCCCGCATTCCTGAATCGGAGCTGCGCGGCTGCGTGGAGTTTCTCTGCGACAGCGTGTGTGCAGGCAGGGGCTTCGCCACGAGGGGGAGCGTCGAAACACAGTCCTACCTTAGCCGTCAGCTTAGCGGGATGGGCTTCCGCCCGGTATTCCACCGTTTCGCCGCGGAGGTCGACACCATAAAGAACGGGTGCAACGTCCTTGTGGAAATATATGCAAGCCGCCAGTACAGGGCGAAGGCCGGCACGATAGTCGTGATGGCCCACTACGACGGCATAGGAATGCATTCCGGCAGGTTGTTTCCGGGTGCGGACAGCAATGCGTCCGGCGTGGCGGCGATGCTCGCGATCCTTCGCCATATGTACGTGTACGGTTCGAGGAACAATATAATCTTCGCTTTCCTGGACGGCCACAGCGCCAGCATGTCGGGTTCGAGGGCGCTATTCGAGAGCCTTCAGGACCGCAAAATTAACTGTGCGGTGAGCCTGGACATCCTCGGTGCGAGCATCTCGCCGGTACAGGAAGGCCAGCCGGACTATCTCATAGCCCTTGGCGGCGAAAAATGGAAGAAGGAACTCGCCGATCTTAATTCGGGGCTGGATCTGAATCTGTACTACGACTATTACGGCAGCCCCTCGTTCACCGACCTGTTCTATCGCAGGATAGGGGACCAGAGCGTTTTCGTGGAGGCCGGCATTCCTTCGCTGATGTTCACTTCGGGCATCACGATGAACACCAACAAAGAAACAGATACACCGGACAGTCTGAACTGGCCGGTGTACCGTAAGCGTGCAGAATTGGTTATGCGCCTGCTGGAGGTTCTCTCCGGGCGCTGAGCCCTTTATTCACATACGGGGCGGATGTGCCATCCGTACCACTGGGCCCATCCTTCTATGGTTCTCGGAGTCGGAGTCGAACCCCAGTTCTCCGTGGTGGAAAGAAGGTAACATAGAGTGCCTGCCGTCTCTTCTTGAAGGCTGCTGCCATTGTAACAGCCGAGATCCCTGTAAAGCGTGATAGACTTGCCGGTGGTCTTGCTGGTAAATACCGTGATGTAGCGGCGACTTTCATATTTTTCTGTGACGGTGCATGCATTCTCGAGTTCTGTGAATTCTGCCTTTGTCGGTATTCTCCAGTTGCCGCCCTTTATTGCGTGAGCCGCATCGTATTGGGGGGCAAGTCTTCCGTTCGACAGGCCTTTTGTGTAATCCACGCTACCGCCACTGTAGAACACATAGTTCGTCTTGTCGTAAGAGGACTTGGATGCTGTCTCGCCCCAGGCGAAGTAGTACTTGGTGGCCGCTGTCGAGTTCGGGTCGTAGAGGTCCGCTGTGGCCCAGTAAACGCTGGTGCCCATATCTACGGCTCCATCAGGGACAGCGCCGCGTACGGTCACTGCGCAGGTTGCCTTGAGATCGCCGTCTTCCGCAGTCGCGGTAACGGTGGTAGAGCCCTTGGCAAGGCCCTTGACCAGACCGTCTTCGTCAACGGACGCGATATTCTTGGGATTGACCGACCAGGTGACCTTCTTATTCGTTGCATCCGAGGGCGTAAACACCACGCTGAGCTGTTCCTGTCCGTTGATGTCGAGTACCAGGGAGGGCTTGTTCAGGGCGATGCCGGTCAGCTTGACGGGATCCGTCTCGAAGGTCTTCTGCTTGCCATAGTACTTTTTGCCTTCGGCTTCGACGAATGCCTTGTAACGGTGCCTCTTTCCAGCCTCGGTGAGAACCAGCAAGACGGAGAATTCCTTGGTGTCGTCGGCGAAGTTGGCTTCGATGAAATTCGCGCTGCCGTCTTCGGGCACATCCGCGCCGTTCGTCCAGTAGAATCCTACCTTGCTTACGTTGGACCGGGATATGTCCGGGCCGACTTTTCCGCTGAGAGCGGCCGTCTTTCCTGTCACGGAAGCTCCCTGGGTCAGCACGTAGTACTTTTCGCTTTTGGTGTCGATGCCGCTTTTGCCGCAAGCTGCGAGCGTCAGCGCGGCGGCGAAGAATATCAAGAGTTTTTTCATTGAAAATAGGATTGTTGCAACTCACAAATATAGTGTTTTTTCCGTAAATTTGCAGAAAAGCAATCCAGACAATGGCAGACCTCCCGAAAATGTCGGAATCCGCGGTGCACGCGGGTTTCCCGAGCCCCGCCCAGGACTATATGGGCGTGGGAATAGACCTCAATAAAGAACTCGTGCGCCACCCCGATGCGACCTTCTTCGTACGCGTTGCGGGCGACTCCATGACCGGAGCCGGCATCGACGACGGCGACGTGCTCATTGTGGACCGCAGTCTCGAGGCACGGGACGGCTGCATCGCAGTCTGCTGCCTCGAACGGGAGTTCCTGGTGCGCCGCGTGGCGACGGGAGGGGAGTCCTGGGTGCTGAACGCCGAGAATCCCGCCTACAAGCCCATCCGCGTGGATGCTTCTTCCGAATTCTCCGTGTGGGGAATAGTCACCTATATTATAAAGAAGGCCGATGTTCGCCCTGGCCGACTGCAATAATTTCTTCGTTTCCTGCGAGAGGGCTTTCCAGCCCGAGCTCGAGGGCAAGGCGGTCGTGGTGCTGAGCAACAACGACGGCTGCGTGGTCGCGCGCAGCGCCGAAAGCAAGGCCCTCGGCGTGCCTATGGGTACGCCCATCTTCAAGCTCAAACCCCTTGTCGAGAGCGGCCGGCTGATCATCCGTTCCTCGAACTACGCCCTCTACGGCGACCTTTCGCGCCGCGTGATGAACATCCTGCGCGAGGCCATCCCCGATATGGAAGTCTATTCCATCGACGAGGCTTTCCTGAACCTCGAGGGCCTTTCCGAAGATGAGATGATACCCCTCTGCCGCGAGATGGTGGCCAAGGTGCGCAAATGGACGGGAATCCCCATCAGCATAGGCATCGCCTGCACCAAAACCCTGGGCAAGGTCGCCAACCATTTCGCCAAGCGCTATCCGGGGTATAGGGGAGTCTGTATGATAAATGACGGGCAGAAGCGCGCCAAAGCCCTGGCCCTTACGCCCATCGGGGATGTTTGGGGGATAGGATGGCGCACCGCGCCCAGGCTGGAGGCGGCCGGCGTGAAGACCGCGGCCGACTTCGTGGCGAGGCCCGAATCGTGGGTGCACACGCATCTGGGCATAGTCGGGGTGCGCACCTGGAAGGAGCTGCAGGGCATTCCTGCGGTGGAAGACAACAACGGCGAACGCCGCCAGAGCATCTGTACTTCGCGATCCTTCGCCGAACTCATCACTTCGCGGGACGAACTGCTTCTGCGCGTTTCCGACTTCGCCGGCATCTGCGCTGCGAAACTCCGCAAGGAGGGCTCGGTGGCGGGGGAGGTTGCCATCTTCATACAGACAAACCGATTCCGCCCAGACCTGCCGCAGTACGCTCCTTACGCCGTGATGAGGATGGACCCTCCGGTAAGCAGCACGCCTGAAATAGTATCGGCGGCTTCAAAGCTTCTGGAAGGGCTCTGGCGCGACGGCTACGGCTATAAGCGCGCAGGGGTTATAGTTTCCGACACCACCCCCGCGGACGCCATCCAGGGCTCGCTTTTCGATGCAGGAGCGGCAACCCGCGACCGCGACAACCGCATCTCCGCCATTATGGACAAGGTGAATTACGAGGCGGGCTGCAACCTGCTCCGCGTCGCTACACAGCGTCCAGGCCACTATGCCGACGGCATCCGGAGGGAACACTGTTCCCCTCAGTATTCTACGGACTGGAACGGTCTTCTTAAGGTCTCTTGATCTGCTCCAGCAGTTTCGTGATGAAGTCTTCCGGAATCTTTCCGAAGGCGCGGAGACTGGCTTCGAGAGCCTTGACGTCCAGTGCCTCGAGGTAGGAGGCGGCGTGGAACGGGTCCTCGGTAATGAAGCTGCCGGTTCCGGCGAAGGCCAGCAGTTCGGGCGTGAGCTGCAGGAGCGCGCTGACGCTGGCGGCGAACACCGACTTGGCTTCGGGAGTGATGGCGCGCATACGCTTTACCAGGCCCTTCTCGCCGGCCACAAAGGCATATTTGCCCTCGACCTCGATGACCTGCGCCTTGGAAACGGGCGCCTCGGGAATATAGATGCGTGCTTCGAGTTCGGCTCCGTCATAGCCCCAAACGAGTTTGCCCTCTGAGGCTTCTTTTGCCGCAAAACGGCTGTATGGCACTTCGGTTCCGTCCACAAGCACTTTTGAAGGAGCCTCGAAACCGGGCAGGAGGACGGTAAGAACGCGTGTGGAGGGTGCATCCTTCCAGTCGCCTTCGCGGGCCGCCACGGTAAGCTTGAGGCCCTTTTCCGTGCTTTCGCGGGAGAGTTTGGTGGTGGCATAGCGCACTTCGTAGGCCTGGGACACGCCGTCATCTTCATATAGGGTGGTTTCGTGCCTGCCTTCGCCGGGCACCAGCATTATGCGGAGCTCGTTTGAGGGGTCCTGCAGGTTGGTAATATGCGCTCCGGCGAGAGGAATGATGCTGCCGGCTTTGGCGTACCAGGGGTTCTCGTTGATGGTATAGTGCAGTACTGCCTCGGTCCCGCCCTTATGCAGGGTGCCCGTGGCGGCGTCCCACCAGTCGCAGCCAGCAGGGAACCACATCGCCCTTTCGGCAAGGCCCGTAACCTTGTCGGCGGGCTGGCAGACAGCCGTGGCAAGGATGTCGTCGCCGAACATAAACTCCTCGGTGCAGGTGTAGGCCTTGTCTTCCTCGGGCCAGGAATAGTAGAGCGGACGGCAGATGCCGAGGCCCTTGTCATATGCCTGGCGCGCTGCGGTATAGACATAAGGGGAGAGGTCGTAGCGAAGGCGGATGGCTTCGCGCATCGCGTCGAAATGGTCGGGGAATGCCCAGAAGCGCTTCTCCATGCTCATATCCTTGGTGGAATGCGTCTTGAAGATGGGAGTGAACACGCCTTCCTGGAGCCAGCGGGTGTAGAGTTCGGGGTCGGTGCTGCGAACCCCGTGGGGCTGCATGTGGCCACCTACGTCGTGACCCCAGTACGTATAGCCCACGTTCGAAGCGGTAGCGGTGAAATAAGGAAGGTAGCTTAGCACCTTCCAGGTTGCGTGGGTGTCGCCGCTGAAGCCCACCTGATAACGGTGGCTGCCTATTCCGCCCCAGCGGTGGTAGATCATCGGGCGCGGGGCATCAAGGCCCTGGGAGGAGCTGCGGCGGGCGATGTCGTTCCAGAAGGTGTGGTTGAGCCAGAAGGTGTTGCTGAGGCCCGGCACATACTTGCT
>JAGABD010000109.1 GCA_017614795.1 Bacteroidales bacterium | reverse complement strand
GCTCCTCATCGGAATAACGAGTTTTGATTTCGTCTGCCATAGTTGATTTTATTTTCGGGTTACTAATATACGAATAATTCCGTCATTCCACTCCACTTCGGCCCCACGATTTCCGCCTTTTTCCAACGAGATATCAACAGACAGCGTCTGGGATGCAACGTAGGCGCGATAATCCACCAGCGCCTCGGCTATTTCGTCGTAGGCTTCGCCGTCGGCGCCAAGCACCACGTCCACGCGGTCGGTGACCTCCAGGCCGCTGTCCTTGCGGACATTCTGGATGCGGTTCACCAGTTCGCGTGCGGTGCCTTCCTTGCGGAGGGCCGGGGTGACCTCGATGTCGAGGGCGAGGGTGAGCTGCCCTTCGGTGGCGACGAGCCAGCCGGGCATATCCTCGGAAGTGATCTCATAATCCTCGGGCACGAGCAGGACCTTGCCGGAAGGGCAGTCGAGAGCATACTCTCCGGCCGCCTGTATCGCGGAAATGCCTGCCTGGTCGAGGGCTGCGAAAGCTGCCGCGATCTCTTTCATCTGCGCGCCATATTTCTTGCCCAGGGTGCGGAAGTTGGGTTTTATCTTCTTGGTGATGATGCCGGTGGTGTCGGCCAGGAACTCCGCCTCCTTGACGTTGACTTCGCCGAGGATGATGTCTTTCACCATCTCCAGCTGCTTCCTCACATCTTCCGAAATGACAGGGATGACGAGCTTGGAGAGAGGCTGGCGCACCTTGATGTTCACCTTGCGGCGAAGCGCGAGCACCAGCGAAGTGGCCTTCTGCGCGAGTTCCATACGCTCTTCGAGGGCAGCGTCGATGAGACTCTCGTCGGCCTTGGGCATATCCTCGAAGTGCACGCTCTCGGCTCCGGGCACCAGGTCGCACCAGAGTTCGTCGGAATAGAACGGGGCGATAGGCGCGGAGAGCAGCGCGACGGTCTTGAGGGCGCCGTAGAGGGTGTTGTACGCCGCGAGCTTGTCGGGCGTGAGGCCGCCTCCCCAGAAGCGCTTGCGGTTAAGCCGCACGTACCAGTTGGAGAGATGGTCGCAGACGAAGTCCTGTATGAGGCGTCCCGCGAGGGTGATGTCGTAGTCCTCGTATGCGTCGCGGACGTCCTTTATGAGGCTGTTGGTCTTGGAGATGATCCAGCGGTCGGTCTCGGTGAGGGCCGCCTCGCCGGGCGTGCCGGGCTCGTATCCGTCCACGTTCGCATACAGCGCGAAGAAGGCGTATGTGTTGTACAGCGTTCCGAAGAACTTGCGGCGCACCTCGTCCACGCCCGCCTCGTCGAAGCGGAGGTTGTCCCAGGGCTGCGCGTTGGTGAGCATATACCAGCGGAGGGCGTCCGCGCCGAACTTGTCGAGTTCTTCGAAAGGATCCACAGCGTTGCCCAGGCGCTTGCTCATCTTGTTGCCCGCCTTGTCGAGCACCAGTCCGTTGGAAATGACGCGCTTGAACGCGGGAGTGCCGCTCACCATAGTGTGGATGGCGTGCAGAGTGTAGAACCAGCCTCGCGTCTGGTCCACGCCTTCGGCGATGAAGTCGGCGGTGCAGCCGAAATCGGGGGTATCCTTGCCGCGAAGGCCCGTCTGGGCGTAAGGCATGCTGCCAGAGTCGAACCAGACGTCGATGAGGTCGCTTTCGCGCGTCATCTTCTTGCCCGAAGGGCTCACGAGGAAGATATTATCTACATAAGGCCTGTGAAGGTCGATGCGGTCGTAGTTCTCCTTGCCCATATCGGCGGGATCGAAGCCGAGGTCCTTCAGGGGGTTGGACTTCATTATGCCCGCCGCCACCGCCTTGTCGATTTCGGCATAAAGCTCGGCGATGCTGCCGATGCAGATCTCCTCCTTGCCGTCGTCGGTGCGCCAGATGGGAAGAGGGGTGCCCCAGAAGCGGCTGCGGCTGAGGTTCCAGTCCTGGATGTTCTCCAGCCACTGGCCGAAGCGTCCGGTGCCGGTGGATTCGGGTTTCCAGCGAATCTGTTTGTTCAGCGCCACCATCTCGTCCTTGACGGCAGTGGTCTTGATGAACCAGGCGTCCAACGGGTAATAGAGCACGGGCTTGTCGGTACGCCAGCTGTGAGGATAGGAGTGGGTGTGCTTCTGGATGCGGAAGGCCTTGCCCGCCATTTTCAGCATCATGCAGATGTCGACGTCCAGGGTGGGAGCGTCGGCGGGGAGGCTGTCGTCGAAAGCGTTCTTGACGTAGCGTCCCGCGAATTCGGCATAGGAAGCGTCTACGTGGCTCTTTACGAAGCCTTCGTCGAGATCTTCGAGGCGATAGAAGCGTCCCTCGCGGTCCACCTGGGCCTGGCGTACGCCCGCCTTGTCCAGGACTATCACCGCGCCGATGCCCGCCGCAGCCGCGACGCGCTTGTCGTCCGCGCCGAAAGTAGGCGCGATGTGCACGATGCCGGTACCGTCCTCGGTAGTGACGTAATCGCCGGGAATCACCTTGAAGGAGTCGCCGTCGACCGGTTTGAACCAGGGAATAAGTTGCTTATAGCTTATGCCGAGAAGCTCGCTTCCCTTGAAACTTCCGGGAAGCACCTCGTAAGGAGTCTTTTCGTTGAACCAGGCGCCCACGAGTTCCTTTGCGAGGACGTAGACAGCCGGAGCGCCGGTGTAGGGGTTCGTGGACTTTACCCGCACATATTCTATGTTCGGACCTACGCAGAGGGCCGTGTTGCTGGGAAGCGTCCACGGCGTGGTGGTCCAGGCGAGGAAGAAGACGGGGCCGTCGCCGAACAGTTTTGCGGAGGCCGCATCCTCGATTACCTCGAACTGCGCGGTGCAAGTGGTGTCGGTCACGTCCTTGTAGCAGCCGGGCTGGTTGAGCTCGTGCGAGCTGAGGCCGGTGCCGTCGGACGGACTGTAAGGCTGGATGGAGAAGCCCTTGTAGAGCAGCCCCTTGTCGTAAATCTTGCGGAGCAGCCACCAGAGGGTTTCGATGTAACGGTTGTCGTAGGTGATGTACGGGTCCTTGAGGTCCACCCAGTAGCCCACGCGCTCGGTCATCTCTTCCCATTCGGCGGTATATTTCATCACCTCGCTGCGGCAGGTGCGGTTGTATTCCTCGACGCTGATCTTGGCCCCGATGTCTTCCTTGTGGATGCCGAGTTTCTTCTCGACTCCTATCTCCACAGGAAGGCCGTGGGTATCCCAACCCGCGCGGCGTCGCACCTTGAATCCCGACTGGGACTTGTAGCGGCAGATGGCGTCCTTGATGCTGCGGGCCATCACGTGATGGATGCCCGGCTTGCCGTTAGCCGACGGAGGACCTTCGAAGAATATGAACTCCGGAGCTCCCTCGCGAAGGGCGAGGCTGCGCTCGAAAGCGCCCAGTTTTTTCCACCTTTCCAGAACCCTGCTTCCGGAAGCCACCAAATCAAGTCCTTTATATTCTTTAAAAGTCATCTTTTTTGCCTATTTTTGTAATCCGCAAAAATAATGATTTTCGCTCTATTTAACAATAGGATATAATGGGAACACTGGACATTATTCTGCTGGTCTGTTTCATTCCGTCCATCGTGACGGGAATCCGCAAAGGATTCATCGAACAGCTGGTCAACCTCGCCGCCATCGTCGTGTCGGCCTGGGCCGCCTTCAAGTTCTCCTCGATGCTCGCCGACTGGATGATGGGCTTTATGACGGTGAACGGCAAGGTGGTGCAGATAATCGCCTTCATACTTATCGTCGTAGGCGTGGCCTGGGCGCTGTTCCTGCTGGGAAAAGTAATCAGCAAGACCGCCAGGGCGCTCTCAATCGGCTGGCTCGACAGGCTGCTGGGCCTGCTGTTCTCGGTATTCAAGACACTGCTGCTGATAGGCATCGCCATCAGCGCTTTCGAGGGCCTCAACGCCCAGTGGCACATAGTGAACCCCGACGTTCTGGATTCTTCGACGGTATACGTCGCCATCAGGAATGTTTCCGGGGTAGTTCTTCCCTTCCTTAAAGATTTGATAGCCAATGGCTAAGCTTCTCCTGATCGAGACATCCACCGCGCTTTGCTCCACCGCCGTTTCGGACGGGGAGAAGATAATCTGCGAGCGTCGCAGCGACGAACCCCGCCAGCACGCTTCGATGACCGCGGTATATATAAAGGAGATGCTGGACGAGTGCGGCCTGACGATGGCCGACATCGACGCAGTTGCCCTCAGCGCCGGGCCGGGTTCCTATACCGGCCTTCGGGTGGGTTCTTCCACCGCCAAAGGGCTCTGTTTCGGCGCCGGGAAGCCGCTCATCGCGGTGGGCACGCTGGATGTGCTGGCCTGGCAGGCTCTAGATTCATTCGCTTCGCTCAGAATGACAGAAAAAGGGCTCGGAATGACAATTCTGCCGATGATAGATGCAAGGAGGATGGAGGTCTACACCGCCCCTTACACGCTTGGGGCGGACGGCTGCCCCGTACGTCAGGGAGAGGTCGCCCCAGTGGTGCTCGACGAACACTCGTTCGAGGACCTGTTCGCCGCCGGCCCGGTGGCCGTCATCGGCGACGGAGCGGAGAAGTTTTGCACGTTGCTACAGGGGACAATAACCGATGCACAGCATCGGCGGGGTACATTAGGGGCAGGGCCCCTAATCATGGAGCCGAAGGGCTCCTCGGCAGCATTCGTCGAATGCTGCCCCGAGGCTCACGCCATGCTTCGACCCGCCCTAAAAAAGTTCGAAGCAGGCCAGTTCGAAAACATAGCCTACTTCGAGCCATTTTATCTTAAGGATTTCGTTGCCACTGTGGGCAAGAAACTCTTCTAGAACAGGTAGGAAACTCCGAAGTGGAGACCGTTGTTCTTCACGGTGATGTCGCCGTCTCCCGTGTAACGGTTGAGCAGACCGAGGTCGTAGCCAACGTGAGCGCGGAGAATCTCGGCAATCTCTACAGCAACGCCGCCGCCGACGTAAATCTGAAGCCTGCTGTTGTCCTGGTTGTCGCCATAGAGGTCGAGGGTGTTGTCACCGGCCTTTGCTTTTCCGGAGATGCCAAACTGCACGGTAGGTCCTGCGAAAGGAACTATCTTGATGATGTCCGCCACGGGGATGGCATAGTTGATCATCACGGGGATGTCGAGATTGATCAAGGTTGTCTTTACGTCGTTCTTAGTCTTGGAAAGGTAGTCGATGGCAACGCCGGGAGCAACTCCGAGGGCTTCGCCGAGGGCAATGTTATAGTCTGCATTGACATAGAAACCGCCAATGGTTTCGGTGTGGGTAACGTCACCCATTTTGGTCTTGCCATCGTTGCTGAGGTAACCTGCGCCTACTGCGAGTCCTTTAGGAAGCTGTGCGAAAGCCGTGGCAGCTACTGCCAGGGCAATCATTGTAACAAATAACTTTTTCATAAACAGTTAGTTGGTTTGATTGGTTAATAGAATTGGTTGGTATTGTTATTTAAAACAAATATGCTACTCCGAAACGGAAATTGGGACCATCTTTGATTTTCGCATCCTTGATGCCGCTGAGGCGGTTCCACATACCAAAGTCCACGCCCATGCTCAGACGAAGATTCGAGGGTACGATATCCGCTGCGGCGCCTACGGTAATATAGGTATCCATCCTTGAATAGGTAGCGCCGTACTGGTCCTTGTCGTAGTTGTTGATTTTAGCAGTTCCGCCGTTAAGGAGATCCTTGCCGGTAGTCTTCGAAGAGAGGCCGTAGGCCATCACGGGGCCGAAATACGGCGAGAAGATAAGGGACTCGGAGACGGGAAGGCGGAGCGAGAGAGCCAACACAAAACCAAGATTGGTTTCGCTGGTTTTGGAATCGGTCGGATCTTCTTCATCCGCTGTAAGTGTCCATTGGTTGAGGAAGAAGTCGATAGTGTAACCTACGCCTTCGGTCATCATGGTGGTCATGCCAAGGTTGACGTAGAACCCGGGGCCGCTGGCAGTAGTCTCGTTAGTCGCACCGTTGTATTTCATGGTGCTCTTCTGCTTGGCCATGATGAAACCTCCGCCCACGTCCATAATCTGGGCGCTTGCGCTGAAGGACATCATTGCCAGGAGGCCGATAATAAGTAACTTTTTCATATCGATGGTTTTCATTGGTTGCTTTGGTTATGCGGCAGGCTCGGTGGCAGGAGCTGCCTCTTCTGCGGGAGCCGCTTCTTCTGCCTGAATCTCCGCCGCGGGCGCTTCTTCCGCCGGGGCTTCGACTACCTGCTCCTTGGGCTGCTGCTGGGGGAGATAAGGGATGTTGATGACGTGCTTCCAGTTGAGGAAGAATACGATGCCGCAGGCTACGATGAGGCACAGCAGGGTGTACCAGAAGCATTTGCGGCGACGCACCTTCTTCGCTTCCTCGGGATCCACCGCCTTGAGCAGAGGATATTTCACCAGGCTGGTGAGGGTTGCACCGAACTTGATATTGATATAGGACGCGGCGTTAACTGCCCAGCCGTTGGCATTGAGCAGGGCGCCGAGGTCGCGCTTGCGGAGGCGCAGCCACGCCAGGATCATCGAAGGTCCCGAAATCACCAGCATAATGCCGGCGATGATGAGCAGAAGCTTCCATGCCTTGAGGGAGGCGACACCCTTGATGAGCGCTACCAGGCCCTGTGCGATGAAGCCCACCGCCATGCCGATGGCCGCGAAGATACCGGCGAACTTTGCGATGTCGAAAGTGCTGGTAACAGCCTTCGCTCCGTCCTTGCCGGCGTTGTCCGCCGCCGCGGTCATATCGCTGAATCCCTTGGAATCCTTCTCCTCGGCGTTCTTCTTGAACTTGTCGCCGATCCACTTGCCGAACTTGCGGTAAGGGGCCCAGAAGGCCTGGCGGATGCTGATGGGATTGTCGATTATCTTGGTCACCACCGCATCGTAGTCGAGACCGTCGCGGTCGTAGAAGATGGCGTTCTTGCCCGGGCGGAGTCCGTCGATGTCGCCGTCGGTGAGCACCGCGGCGATGCTGAGCTTCTTTCCCGTGGGCTTGTTGAGGCAGTCGGCGTAGATGATGTACATTCCGCTGAGGCTGGACATGTCGCCGTGCTTGCCCATATCGGCAACGCGCACGCAGAGGTCGCACCTGCGCTGTTCGATGAACAGGCGTCCTGCCTGCCATACGCTCTGCAGCGCCGGACCGTCGGCGTAGAAGTCCTGGAACACCACGTAGTTCTTCAGGAAGGTGTAGAAGTCGCGGTAGAAGTGCAGGAGCTTGTCGACCGCCTCGATGCTGAGGGCTTCGGCCTCGAGGGCCTTGTCCTTCTCCACGAGTTCGAGCAGGGCCGCTTTCCTGTCTTCCTTGAGGATGGCCTTGACGGCATCGAGTCCGAGTCCTTCGACCTCGGCGCCCTTCTTGTCGGCTGCCCAGGCGGTGTAAGGGCCGAACTTGGCGAGCACTCCGGCCCAGTCGGCCTCGCTTATGCCCTTCTTGCCCTTGAACTCCTTGTCGAGCACGAGAGCCTTGAGGCTTGCGAACGCTCCCTGCCAGGCGGGGTTGATGCCTCCGTCCAGAGGAAGGAGTCCCTTGTCGTTGGGACGGGCGAGGGGATAGCTCGCTATTTCTTCGGCGCTCTCGGCGAGATCCTTCTCGCTGATGGCCTTGATCTTGTCGACGTCGACGTCCACCGCGCCTGCGGCATTGGCATCGAAGCCGATGAGCTTGCAACGCATAAAGAAGTCGGCGACCTTGGCCTTGACCGCCTCGACGGCTGCCAGGGCGGCGGGAGTGTCGTCTCCGTAAGGGAAGACCTCCTTGCCGGCGGCGTCCTTCCAGCCCGCGAAATCGGCCGCGGCCGCGTAGAACGCTTCAATCTGCTCTGCGCTGACGCCCTGCACTCCGCTGCGGTCGGGAGAACCGCCTGTAACCTCCACGATGGTCTTGATGAGGCCGGCGAGTTTTTCGTCTTCGCCCGCGGAAGCCTCGGTGATGACGCCGTCGCCGTTAAACTGGGTGGCGGCGAATATCTTGGTATTGTCGGCGGTATCTTCCAGGGAGATGCTGTCCTTCTTGAGGCCGAGGTTCTGCAGAATCTGCTTCGCGCTCTTCTTGAGTGCCTGTCCTTCCTCGCTGTCGCTGAAGGCCTTGAGGGGGAGGCTGCTTTCGCCCTTGACGAGGTCGTCGGGGTTCTTGAGCACGCCGGTGAGCCACTGCGACGCGGCTATCACCTCGTCCACGTGGATGCGGCCGTCGCCGTTGGAATCCAGCAGTTTGAGCGTCTTGGCATCGAACTCGAGCCCTTCCACGGGGCAGCTGAGCACCGTCCATTTCTTGCGGTCGAGCTCGGCGAGATGGGCTATGTCCTCGCCCGTTTCAATCTTTACGCGTACGGAACCTCCTACGGAGGCGTATTTCCAGTTGTAAGCTTCTTTGGCCATATACAAGTGTTATTTGGTTATTCTTCTTTCTCCGCACCCAGAAGTTCGAGGTAGCCCGGTATGGCGTGGCGAGCCACCTTGCCCAGGTCGCGGCGGTCGGTCACCAGGGTGAGCACCTTCCCGTCGGGGGTCAGGGCCACGTAGGCCTCCTTGAACTCCACTTTGCCGCCTTCGGCGTTCTTCGCCGAGCCGGCTATCATATAATGGTATGCGATTATGCTGTCTTTGGCGGCTTCGTGTTCCCGCTCGAGGGCGACTATGCCGTCGTAGTTCTTCTGTGCCTTCTGGATGACCTTGCTCTTGGCATCGGCGGCGTTGTACTGGCCTTTGTTCCAATACTTGGTGTAAAGTTCCTTTTCGCGCCGGATCTTGAGGCTGAAGAGTTCTTTGCAACGGGCGAGTTCCGTTCCGAGAGCGGAGGAATCGATGAGTTCGAGACGGTCGATGCGCACGTCGGAGGGGAGTCCCTTGACGTTTTCGGCGATTTTAGCCTTGACGGCCTCGGTGACGGGGTCTTCCGGGCGGCTTTCGCAGGACGCTGCAAGCAGAGCCGCGCCCAAAGCCAGGATCAGAACGATATAAGCCTTCCTACCCATTGTAAGACACAAATATAAGAATAAATGGTATATTTGCAATATAACCTTCATATTTTACGCTATGAGACGCTCTGTTTTCCTCGTCCTGTTGCCCCTTTGCGTAATGCTGGCGTCCTGCCAGAAAGATTCTCCTGCCAAGAAGAAAGACAGCCCCGGCAAGAAATCCACCGCCGTGCTTCCCTCGGCCGGAGGAGAGGCGGTACTGGGAGAAGTGACGCTTTCCGCCGCCGCAGGCGCCGTGACCGAGGATCAGGAGGTCACCCTTACATATTATGTCGATCCCAATGCCATATCGGACAACAGCTTCCGCGATGCCGAAGGAGCGTATATGATGCTTCCGGGAGAAGCGATCTCGCGAATGGACTTCGGCCCCGAGGGCTTGGTTTTCGAGAGCCCCGTAACGGTGGAGGTCCCTTGCCCTGGCGTCCCCGCCGACAAGGTTGATGTCCTCTGGCTTAACAAAACAACCGGAGAATGGGTGAGCATGGCGCCAATCACCGTTCAAAATGGTAAGGCGAGTTTCCAGGTGAACCACTTCTCGACCTATGTTGCGGTGAATATCGGCATGGCAGCAATGTCCAAGGTGGAAACCTATGTGATGAACGGCCTCCGCTCCGGCAGTAGCGCCGACGAGATTGCGGCGGCTTTCCATGAGTATGCGGTGAACGGCGAGGGGCGCAATCTCATGCGCCGCCCGATGAAAGATATTTTCACTGGCTTGTACTATGAACCTTTCTATAGTTTTTGCTCCGTCGACTGGTGCGTTCGAGCGGACGGCATCGACAGTGAAGCCCTGCCTGCAGGCCTGAGCCAAATGGGTTCCAAACCCGAGAACGTATCGTTCCGCGGCTCGTTCAAGAACGCGGCCTACCATTCGGGATACGATTCCGAAAGCGCGTACCGGCAGGGCGTGTCCGACTGGAAGCAGACCGACAAGTCCTTCAAGCTCTTCTCCGCAGGTGTGGAGATTCTCTACAAGCTCGCGAAGCCCCGTCTTCAGCTTTCGCCAGACAAGCAACTCAAGAAGAAGGGCGACGCAGCCACGGTGACGCTCACGGTAGATCTTTTCGACGAGGTTCAGGGCGATTACATCCCCGTAGATTATGTGGACATACAACTGTCGAGTTCCGACCCTTCGGTTGTGAGCATTTCCAAGCAGGAGGTCGATACCGACGGTTCTGGCAAGGCGACTTTCAAGGTCAAGGTTCTCAAGTCTATCGGCACTTCCACCATCACCGCCAAGTACCACAAGACAGGGCCTCTTTGGGTCGGCATAGACGATGACGTTACGGAAGAAACTTCGTTTACGGTAACGCTGGGTGATGCTTGGGAGCTGTCTTTCCATGTGGATGCGTCATCGAGCGCCAAGTACTCGGTCAAGGATCCCCTCCTTCTCGACGATTACCAGTGCAATAATCCCGAGAATTCGTTCAGAATCTCCTTCGACGGCTCCGCCACCTTCAATGTGAGCAGGGAGTCGGGCAAGGCCAAAGATGTTTACGAGCAGGTTTTTGGAGAGCCTGTTTCGGCCGAGGCTTTGGCGGAAATGGGCTTTGGATTGAATGACGAAGTTGAATACGACCGTATCAACGGAGTTTACAATCTTGAAGTTGATCCCACTAAGGATGCGCACTACAATCTACCCGATTTTATCGCGTCCGGACATATGCATCAGGATCTTGGCACTTTGAGCGGAGAACCGCTTTATGCGGATACATACTTCAATACGAATTGCAGTTATTCAGTAAGTTTCCCGAATCGAAACAACAAGCAGAACATTCCCTTCACATTTATGGCTACTGATGCAACGAAGGGCTTTTCGATTACATTGTGCGATTTGTCCGCTCTCATGAGCCAGATGCTTTCGAACCCGAATATCTATTATGAGGAATCGCTTCTTGTAACCAAGGTGACGAAATCGGGATCGACCAGTACGCGGATTGTAAGCAATATCACGGGGACGGAAGAGGGTTCGGAAGAGATAAAAGGCGATTCGGATTATATCCTCCTTCCCATGACTCTGGTAACTTGCCTTCAGGAGGGTACACATCAGTTGTCGTTTGACTACGCGTCCCTTGACCCGACTGCGGGAGGCAATCACATGCTGATGCTCGAGTGGGAAGCACCGATCAAAATCGCGCCTGAGATGTCTTGGATTGATAATTGGGATGAGACCAAGGATATTTCCGGCACCATCACCCTCAAGAAGATTCAGCCCGAGCAGGGGAATTAGCGCAGAATTACTATCTTTGCCCCGATGAAGAAGATTTGGAACGACTTTAAGGCTTACATCCGGCTGACCGCGAACATCTCGGAGCAGGTGGACACCGTGGCGGCGGCCGAGAGCATTCGCCGAAACATATATTTCAAGGGTCCCAACGTCTGGATTCTGGCGTTTTCGATAGTCATCGCCTCTGTCGGACTCAACGTCAACTCCACCGCCGTAATCATCGGCGCGATGCTCATCTCGCCCCTCATGGGGCCTATCATCGGCACCGGCCTTGGGCTCGGCATCAACGACACCCGCCTTCTTGGCGAAAGCCTTCGCAACTTGCTGGTAATGGTGGTGATAAGCCTTATCGCATCTACCTTGTACTTCCTCGTTTCGCCGCTGAATCTGGTGAATCCGACCGAGCTCGAGGCGCGCACTTCGCCCAGCATCTACGATGTGATGATAGCGCTCTTCGGCGGCTTTGCCGGCATCCTCGAGCAGGCTCGCAAGGAGAAGGGAACGGTGCTTTCCGGCGTGGCGATCGCGACCGCCCTGATGCCGCCCCTCTGCACTGCGGGATACGGTCTCGCAAAACTCAACGGGCATTTCTTCTTCGGCGCGATGGGGCTCTTCCTCATCAATGCGATTTTCATCACGCTCGCGACTTACATCACTGCCAAGTATTTGAAATTCAAGAGCCTTGACTTCGAGGACGAGGCAGTGGGAAAGCGTACCCGCAGGGTTGTCAGCGCCGTGGTCATCCTGGTGGTGATACCCAGTATCTGGTCGGCCGCCATTATGATCCGCGGCAACAATTTCGCTTCTTCGGTTGAGGCGTTCATCGCCGAGAACCGCGTGGTGGGGCGTGCGTACATCTATGATTACAAGGTTAGCACCGGGCGCAACCGCAGCGTCACCATCTTCACCACCGGCGAGGAACTCGACACCGAGGCGCAGCTGGCGCTGGTAGGGGCCGCTTCCAAGTACGGCATTCCGGCGCAGCGCATCAAACTGGTGGAAAACGGCCTGGCTTCCAAGGGAAATGATTCCGAGAAGTTGGTGCAGGGGCTTTACGACCGGATGGAGGCGCAGCTGGCGAAGAAGGATTCGGTTATCCGCGCGCTGCAGGCCGAGGTGGATGCTTCCGGGCTGGAGGGCATCCCTTATAACCAGCTTGCCCGCGAGGCTTCTGTCCTCTATCCGGAGATTGAAGAACTCTTCGTTTCCCGCGGCGCCCGCATCAGTACCGACAGTCTCTCCACTACTCTCGGCACCCTCATCGTGGCCCGCACCTCGGAGCCCGTCACCCCCGCAAAGGAGCGCGAAATCGCCTCCTGGCTCCGCATCCGCCTGGACGACGACAGCGTCCAGCTCCGCGTGGAATAAGTTTCTGCCTTACCCTCCAAATATTTTTTTGTATAACAGTTTACAAAATTGTTATACTTGTATTATATTTGCGGAAAAAGGACAGGAATATGAATACCCCAAGAAAAGTACAAACCGCTTTCAGACTGCCCGAGGACCTGCTGGAACGGCTTAAAAGGAAGGCCAAGGGACGCGATATGAGCCTTAACGCCTATGTCGAAAGACTGCTTCTGAAGGATGCCCCGGCTGAACTGGTATTTCCCAAGATGGACCTCAATGAGCCTATTCTGCCAAGCGTGATGGCATTGGGACGGCATAGCGGAGAACCGTTAAAATTCAAGCCGGAGGAACTTGAAGATGATCCGAGACTGGACTATCTGGCGCATAAGTATGGACTCGTAGACGAATAAGCAGTATGAGAATCTTTTACGACACGAACATCGTCTTGGATCTGTACAGCCAGGAAAGAATCTTCGAGCCTCTTGCCCGTCGTATCGTCAATTATGCGCACAAAAACCACTTTCCGGAATACATTTGTGTGCTGTCTGTCGCCAATGCAAATTATGTTCTAAAAAAGAAATACGGTGCAAAGGAAAGCGACAGGCTGATAACCGAAATCTTCGACAGTTTCAATATCCTGCCACTTAACGATATGAGCGTCTACCAGGCGGTACGGAGCAAATCTCCGGACCTGGAAGATGCCTTGCAGATTTCGTCAGCGGAATTCGGCGACTGCGATGTGATCATAACAAGGGATCCCAAGCATTTCCGGGGCTTCACCTACCTGCAGGTTTATACTCCCGAGGAATTTCTTCAGAAGATTTCTGCGAGTTGATGTGTGGGGATAGGGCGCGATGGTATAAAAACTGAAAGTTTTTTGTATTTTTGTGCCCGATTTCAAACACAAACCAATGTTCAGGATTCTGACCAAGCAGATGCTCAACCCTACTATCTGCAAGATGGTGGTTGAAGCGCCGCGCATCGCGGCATCGGCCCTCCCCGGGCAGTTCCTCATAGTGAGGACCGACGAACAGGGGGAGCGTATTCCGCTCACTATCAGTGATTTTGACCGCAAGGCCGGCACCGTTACAATAGTCATCCAGCCCATCGGCAAGTCTACCCGCCATATGGTGGACGACTTCGCGGAAGGCGATTCCTTCGCGGACGTGGTTGGCCCTCTCGGCAACGCTTCCGACTTCGTGTCGATGAGCGCCGAAGAGCTCGCCGGCAAGCGTTACGTCTTCATCGGCGGAGGTCTCGGCACCGCGCCTGTCTACCCGCAGGTCAAGTGGCTGCACGAACACGGAGTGGCGGTGGATGTCATCGTGGGCGCCCGCACCAAGGACCTCATCATTTATGAAGAAGAGTTCAAGAGCGTTTGCGACCATCTTTACATCTGCACCGACGACGGTTCCTATGGCTTCAAGGGAGTGGGTACCGCACAGCTCGAGGCTCTTGCCGCGGCCGGCGAGAAGTATACCAATGCCGTGGCCATCGGCCCGATGATAATGATGAAATTCTCCACCCTCACCTGCATCAAGCTGGGCATTCCCATCATGGTGAGCATGAACACCCTTATGGTGGACGGTACCGGAATGTGCGGAGCCTGCCGCCTGAGCGTGGGTGGCCAGACCAAGTTCGCTTGCGTGGACGGTCCTGAATTCGACGGCGCCCTCGTGGATTTCGACGAGGCGATGCGCCGCAACGGTCAATATAAAGAAGAGGAGGCAAAGGCAAATGGCAAATAGAATTCCCAGGGTTCCCGTGAGGGAGCAGGACCCCAAGGTCCGCGCGCACAACTTCGACGAAGTGTGCCATGGTTACAATCTCGAAGAGGCGATGCTCGAGGCATCCCGCTGCCTGCATTGCCCCAAGCCCCGCTGCGTAGAGGGCTGCCCCGTAAACATCCAGATTCCCGACTTTATCGAGCGTGTGGCCGCCGGTGACATCGCCGGAGCCGCCGCCATAATCGCGAAAGACTCTTCGCTGCCCGCAGTCTGCGGACGCGTCTGCCCCCAGGAAACCCAGTGCGAAGGCCAGTGCGTGCTCGGCATCAAGTTCGAGCCCGTCGCCATCGGCAAACTGGAGAGGTTCGTGGCGGACAATACCAGCGAACACGCAAAGGCCGCGGCGTCCAAGGGCGCCAAGAAGGTCGCCATCATCGGCGCCGGTCCCGCAGGTCTCGCCTGCGCTTCCGACCTTGCCAAGGCGGGTTACGACGTGACCATCTTCGAGGCTCTGCATAAGGCGGGCGGCGTGCTGGAATACGGCATTCCCGAGTTCCGTCTCCCCAAGGACAAGGTCCTGAAGAAGGAAATCGACGCTGTTCGCGCGCTTGGCGTGAAGATTGAGTGCGACGTCATCATCGGACGCACCGTCACCATTGACCAGTTGATGGACCGCGAAGGCTTCGAGGCCGTGTTCGTGGGCACCGGAGCGGGTCTTCCCAAGTTTATGGGCATCCCGGGCGAGAACTTCAACGGAGTCTTCTCCGCCAACGAGTTCCTCACCCGCAACAACCTTATGAAGGCATTCCGCGAGGATTACCTCACTCCTATCCACGCAGGCCATCGCGTCTGTGTCGTGGGTGGAGGCAACGTCGCTATGGACGCCGCCCGTACGGCTCTGCGCCTGGGCGCCGAAACCACTATAGTCTACCGCCGCACCGAGGTCGAACTTCCCGCCCGAAAGGAGGAAGTCCACCACGCGAAGGAGGAAGGCATCGACTTCCAGATGCTCACCAACCCCGTCGAGATTCTCGGCGACGAGCGTGGCTGGGTGCGTGCCATCAAGTGCGTGCGCATGGAACTCGGCGAGCCCGATGAAAGCGGACGCCGCAGCCCCGTGGTCATCCCCGGAAGCGAATTCGAAATTCCCGCCGATACGGTCATCATGGCTCTCGGAACGGCTCCCAACCCGCTGATCGCGAAGACGACTGCCGGTCTGGAGACGACACGGCGCGGTGGCCTCGTCGCCGACGAGGCTGGCGCGACTACGCGCCCCGGCATCTTCGCCGGAGGCGATGCCGTCACCGGCGCCGCGACCGTGATTCTCGCGATGGGCGCAGGACGTAAAGCCGCCGTCGCAATCGACGAGTACCTCAAAGCGAAAGCCTGAGCATCTTGGCCGGAATCACTTTAGCCGACATATTGTTCGGAAGAATGCACATCGTGCGCCGCAGACGGCTTCGTCCGCGGCGCAAACTCGTTGAAACCCCCGAGACGGAGGCCTTGCGCGCAGCCGCCAAGGCCTATCTGCCCGGCCGCGTGCGCGAACTTGCCGCCCGGGCGGGCATCCCGTTCACGGGCCGTGTGGCCATCAAGCACAACGTGAGCAACTGGGGAAGCTGCAGCACAAAGGGCAATATCAACCTGAACCTGAATCTGATGCGCCTGCCGGACGAACTTCGCGACTACGTGATAATCCACGAACTCTGCCACCTTCGCCATATGAACCACGGGCCGGAATTCCACGCGCTGCTCGAGGCTCTCTGCCCCGACCATCTGGCCCTGCGCAAAGCCCTCAAGGGTTGGAAACTCATCTAGATTATTTGCGGAACTTGCCGTCCTCCTCGAGCATTCCGAGGTAGGAATTGTAGCGTTCCGCGCTGATGATGCCTTCGTCCACCGCCTCCTTGACGGCGCATCCGGGCTCGTGAGTGTGGGTGCAGGGCGTGAATCGGCAACCCGCCGAAGCCTTCAGCATCTCCGGGAAATAAAGCGCCACCTCCTCCGGCTTGAGGTCCACAAGTCCAAACCCGCGAAGACCCGGGCTGTCGATGATGAACCCGCCGCTGCTCAGAGGGTACATCTCATATAAAGAGGTAGTGTGTTTGCCCTGCAGATGCGCGGCCGATATCTTGCCGATCTTGGGATCCAGCGAAGGGTCCAGCGCCTTTATGAGGGAAGATTTTCCCACGCCGGATTCTCCCGAGAAGAGAGAAAGCTTGCCTTCGCAGGCCTCGCGAAGCTCGTCTATGCCCTCGCCCGTTACGCAGGAAGTCTCGATGACGCGATACCCGGCACCTTCGTAAATGCGCTTGAAATCAGCCACATAGTCGCCCGCGTCCTCTCTATAGAGGTCCACCTTGTTGAGGGCGATTGTCGCGGGCACGCCGTAGACTTCGCAGGTCACCAGCATTCTGTCGAGGAAAGGAAGCTTGATTTCGGGAAAAAAGAGGCTGACCGCTATCACCGCCTGGTCGAGGTTAGCCGCTATTATGTGCGCCTCACGGCTGAGATTTGTGGATTTGCGGATGAAATAGTTGCGGCGGGGGAGGATGGCGGTAATCGTCGCTTTTTCGTCATGCCCGACCTGATCGGGCATCTCATAAAGTACCCGGTCGCCCACAGCCACGGGGTTGGTGGCCGTGCTGCCCTTGAGCCGCACCTTGCCGCGCAGGACCGCCGGGAAAGGCTCCCACTTCGGCAGCTCGCTCAGGAGGTAATGGCTGCCCGCATTCTTTATGACGACCGCTTCTCCCATCATTTGGCCCTTGCAACCAGACTGTCCGCAAAACGTGCCAGCGCTTCCTTCTGCCAGGGCTCCATCCCGGCCACCGCCTCGATTGCGAGGTCGGAATAGCGCCTTACCTCGGCACGGGCGTCTTCTCCCACGCCATATTCTTCGTACACCGCCTTCACCGCCGCAATCTTCGCGGCTTTCGCCTCGGGCGTGTCTGCATCTGCCGAAAACATCTCCAGGAAAGCCTTCTTGTCCTTCGCCTTCTCGCAGGTGCGCACCGTCAGCCAGCTCTTCTTGCAGTTGAGGATATCGCCGCCGATGGGCTTGCCGAACACCTTCTCGTCGCCGTATGCGTCGAGATAATCGTCCGCCACCTGGAAGGCCATTCCCAGCAGCAGGCCGTATTTGTAGAGGGCCTTGCACTGCGCCTCGGAAGCCCCCGCAATGAGCGCTCCCATCTTGGCGGAACACGCGAGAAGCACGGCGGTCTTGAGCTTTATCATCTGCTCGTACTGCGGCATCCGCACCTCGGGAAGCGACTCGAACTCCATATCGTACTGCTGGCCTTCGCACACCTCGGCGGCCGTGTCGGAGAAGAGCTTCAGCACAGCGTCGAGTTTGTCCGCCGGGGCCTTGGCGATGCGCTTGTAGGCATCGATGAGCATCACGTCGCCGGAAAGAATCGCGGTGTCCTCGTTCCATTTTTTCCAGACGGTTTCCTGGCCGCGGCGAAGGGGGCTGCGGTCCATAATGTCGTCGTGCAGCAGGGTGAAGGTATGGAAGACCTCCAGGCCGCAGGCGGGCTCCAGAACGGCGGGGGCAAAATCCTTCGCTCCCGACAGCAGCGCATACGCCGTCAGGCACAGCCTCGGCCGGATCCGCTTGCCGCCTATCTCAATCATATAACGCAGCGGATCGTACAGCCCGGCAGGCTCCTTCGCAAAGGCTATCCCGTCGAACATCCGCTTGATTTCGGCATCTATCACTTGCTCGTTGAACATATTTGCAAAGGTAAATTATTTTTGCCAAAAGGTGACCTGGCGGCTAAAACGCTGACACATAATTATTTAAACAATTCCTTCTACCCCGAAAACAGCATAGAAGGAATAGCTTATTTTGTTGATAATAAGAGAATTAGCCGCCAGGTATCCTTTCACAAAAAATCGTTATTTTTGTAATGTGTATAGGAATGAGTTGGAAATAATGGCCCCGGCGGGGAATTTCGAGTCGCTGAGGGCGGCAATCCAGGGCGGCGCGAACAGCGTCTATTTCGGCGTGGGCGGCCTGAACATGCGCTCGCACTCCGCCAACAACTTCGCTCCGGAAGACCTGAAGGAGGTCACCCGCATCTGCCGCGAAGCCGGAGTCAAATCCTACCTCACCCTGAACATAGTCCTTTACCCCGAAGACATGCCCGCGATGCGAGAGGCCCTCGACGCCGCAAAGGCCGCCGGGGTGGACGCGATAATTTCCTCGGATATGGCGGCGATAGCTTACTGCCGCAGCATAGGGCTGGAGGTGCACATCTCCACCCAGCTGAACGTTGCCAACGTCGAGGCGCTCAAGTTCTACGCGCAGTTCGCCGACGTGGTGGTGCTGGCGCGCGAACTCAATATGCACCAGGTGAGGGAGATAGCCGATGCCATCGAAGCGCAAAACATAAAAGGCCCTTCCGGCAAACAGGTTCGCATAGAGATGTTCGTGCACGGGGCGCTCTGCATGGCGGTTTCGGGCAAATGCTACCTGAGCCTGCACTCCTACGGCGCCTCTGCCAACAGGGGAGAGTGCTACCAGGTGTGCCGCCGCGGCTACGAAGTCACCGACCTGGAAACCGGCAACTCGCTGGAAATCGACAACAAGTACATAATGTCGCCCAAGGACCTCTGCACCGTCGAGTTTATGGACAAGATGGTCGCGGCGGGGGTGCGCGTATTCAAGATAGAAGGTCGCGCGCGCAGCGCCGAGTACGTGCGCGTGTGCGCGGAGTGCTACCGCAGGGCGGCCGATGCCGTGGCGGACGGAAAGTTCACGCAGGAGCTGGCGTCGGAGCTCAAACAGAAGCTTGCAACCGTGTTCAACCGCGGCTTCTGGGACGGCTACTACCAGGGCGCGCGGCTTGGAGAATGGAGTTCGGTCTACGGTTCCCAGGCCACCCGGAAGAAGGTGTACGCCGGAAAGGTGACCAACTGGTTCGACCGCATCGGCGTGGCGGAAATCCTGCTGGAGAATATGCCCGTTTCGCTCGGCGACAGCCTCATAGCAATAGGCGCCACGACCGGGGCGGTGGAGTTCGAGGCGAGGGATATCCGCGTGAACTTCGAGCCCGTCGCGACTGCGAAGAAAGGGGAGCGCTGCTCGGTAAAAGTAGAGGCGCCGGGGAAGGAGATTGCCGAACAAGCCGGCAAAGACGTCAAGGCGCCAGGGAATGGCGAAAGCCAACCTCAGCCGCGCCTTCACCGCGGCGACAAGGTCTACCTTTGGCAAGAGACTTGCAATAAAGAAGAATCCGTATGAAGAAAGCTATAATCCTGGCGGCGGCCGTTCTGCTGGCCCTGCCGTCGTTCTCGCAGTCCAAGGCGTTCAGGCTTGGGAAATTCATCGAAATCCAGTCCTCGGTGCTGAAAGAGCTCAACCGCAGCTACGTCGACACCCTGCCTCTCGACCGTATGGAAAAGAAGGCGGTGGAAGCCATGCTGGCGGAGCTCGACCCCTACACGGTCTATGTGCCCAAGGAGAAGAACGAGGACTTCGAGATGATGATAAACAAGGTCTACGGCGGCATCGGCGCACTCATCTACAAGCCCGACAAGGATGGCAACGTGATAATCAACGAACCCTATATGGACTCCCCGGCGGTACGTGCAGGCATCAGGTGCGCCGATGAAATTATGGCGATCGACGGCCAGACCACCCACGGGCTCACGGTTTCGGAAGCCAGCGCGAAGATGCGCGGCGAGCCCGGCAGCAAGGTGAAGTTCCAGGTAAAGAAGGCCCGCACGGGTGAAATAGTCGAGGTCGAGGTCACCCGCGAACGCATCCATATCCCCGACATCGACTATTGCGGAATGCTCAATGAGTCGGACGGTTACATCCTCATCAGCGGCTTCACCGAAGGCCTTTCGGCAGAGGTTCGCAAAGATGTGAAGGCGCTCAAGGCGCAGGGGATGAAGCGTCTGGTGCTGGACCTTCGCGGCAACGGCGGCGGCCTGATGCAGGAAGCCATCGGAATAGTGGGAATCTTCGTGCCGAGAGGCTCCACCGTGGTCACTTCGAAAGGCAACGACGCCGTGGGCGAGCAAAACTATCGCACCACCTCCGACCCCGAAGATACCAAACTCCCCATAATAGTGCTGGTGGACGGCGGCAGCGCCTCTTCGTCGGAGATTGTCGCCGGCGCCCTGCAGGACCTCGACCGCGCTACCATAATGGGCACCCGCACCTTCGGCAAGGGCCTCGTTCAGAGCATACGCCCCCTGCCTTACGGCGGTCAGCTGAAGGTCACCACCGCAAAATATTACACCCCTTCGGGCAGATGCGTCCAGGCGATAGATTATTCCCGCCGCAACGAGGACGGCAGCGTGGGGTACATCCCCGATTCGCTCACGCACGAGTTCAAGACTCTCCACGGCCGCACGGTCCGCGACGGGGGAGGCATCACGCCCGATGTGGAGATAAAGCCCCGCGAGTACAGCCGCCTGAGCTATTCGCTGGTGCTGAACGGGGTGGTGGAACAGTTCGCCATCGACTTCGTGCGCAGGCACGAGAGCATCGCCCCGGCAAAGGACTTCCATCTGGAAGATGCTGAATTCGAGCGCTTTATAGAGTTCGCGAAGGGCCGAGAATTCGACTATCGCAGCAGCGCGCGTGCCATTTACGACCAGATGCGCGAGGCGCTCCGCAAGGACGGCCTCGAAGAGAATATGAAGCCCGAGCTGGAGGCCCTCAAGAAGTCGCTGGAAATGGACAAGGAGACCTTCATCCGCTTGAAAAAGGAAGAGATAGTGCCGTTCATCGAGAACGAAATCGCAGTGCGCTACTACTTCACGCCGGGCGGCGCGGAGGTCGACATCCGTTACGACGAAACTCTCCGCAAGGCATTGGAAGCCAAGATGATAGAGATATGAAACTGATATTCGCGACAGGCAACGCAGGCAAGCTTCGCGAGGCCCGGGAAATACTCGGGCCGGGGTACGAAGTGCTCTCGCCAGCGGAGGCCGGGCTCGGCCCCGAGGCGCTCGACGTCGAAGAGACGGGAGCGACTTTCGCCGAGAACGCGCATATCAAGGCGGCGCACATCAAGTGCGGTCTGCCGGTCTTTGCCGACGACAGCGGCCTGGAGGTCGATGCATTGAACGGCGAACCGGGCATCTACACTGCCCGTTATGCCGGAGTGGCCCACGACAGCGCGGCGAACATCGCCAAATTGCTCCGGAACCTGAAATCCGCCGGCGCGGAAACCGCAAAAGAGCGAAAGGCTCGGTTCCGCTGCGCCGTGGCGCTGATAATCGACGGCCGGGCGCATCAGTTCGAAGGCAGTTGCGAAGGCCACATAGCGCACGAACCCGCAGGCGACGGCGGATTCGGCTACGACCCGGTTTTCGTGGCGGACGCCTTCCCGGGCAGAACCCTCGCACAGGTGCCTGAGGACGACAAAAACGGCATCTCCCATCGTGGCGAAGCCCTCAGAAAAATGGCGGAATGGTTACGGCGACAGGACTCATAGTTCTCAACACCACGAAAGTGGGGGACCGCTCGCTGGTGGTCCACGCGCTGAGCCGGAATCTGGGCAGGCGCAGTTTCATGGTGGCCGCGGGCAAAGGGGCGTCCGTCTTCCAGCCTATGAACATACTCGACGCCGAGGTGGTGGAGAACCCCAAGTCGGATCTCTGGCGCCTTCGTCACGTCGCGCCCGCATATCCCCTGACCGGTATCAGAAGCAACATCCACAAGAACGCGATGACGCTTTTCCTCGGCGAACTGCTCTTCCGCAGCATCAAGGAAGGGGCGTCGGAAGAAGGGCTCTACGACTGGTGCGTCGCGAAGATGCTCACGCTCGATGCGATGGAGGCCGATTTCGCCAACTTCCACCTGCGCTTCATCCTCGAACTGGCGGGAGCGCTGGGATTTTCGCCTTCGGCGGAGGACATCCTGCCCTTTGCCGATGAGCACGCGTGCAAGATAAGCGCCCTTTTGGAGGCTTCCGAGGCCGATTTCATGCTCGTGCCGCTCACCGGAGCCGAGCGCGGAGGCATAGCCGCCGCGATGGTCGACTACCTCGCTTTCCACCTCGAAACCCCGCTGAACATCCGTTCGCTGAGAGTGTTGAGTGAATTGTATCAACGTTAAGATTCTCAATCTTAACATCAAGATATTTTTCTATATTTGTAATCTATGAAACGACTAATAACCATTCTGTCTTTTTTGGCCGTACTGGCTACTGCCCTCGAAGCCAAAAGCCGTTATTCCCTTTGGACAAGGCCTACATTCAGTTCCTGCAGTGTCGAAATGAACTGCCCCAAGGAAATGCCAGGGCTCAAACTGGAGTACCGCAAGGCAGGGGAGAAGGATTGGAAGCAGGCGGAGATTCTGCCGTTCTTCTCCACGCAGCCGGGCTACCGCACCAGCATCTTCCGCCTCGAGGAAGACACGAAATATGAGTGCCAGTTCGTGCTGAAAGGCAAGAGGCTCTGCAAGGGCAGTTTCGTCACTTGGAAGAGCGACGTGCCCGTGGCCAAGACCATCGAGCTGAATCCCGACAAGCTTCCCATCTACATCAAGGAAGGCGGCACCCGCAACGGATGGGTGCGCTATACTGCTCCGGAAGGCGCGGTTTTCTGCAACAACGGCAACAAGCCCACGATTATAGTGGACGGAGTGGACTACATTCTCATCGACGGCCTGGAGTGCCAGGGTCCCCAGATCCACGAAGGAGTGATTTCCGTGAAGAACTCCACGGGAGTGCGAATCCAGAACTGCGACATCTACGACTTCGGACGCCTGGCCCCGGTGAACTACGAGGACAGGGGCGTGCCGCAGATAAACGGCAAGAACGTCAACTTCGACGGGGCCATCAAGATCTACAAGGGATGCAGCGAGGTGGTTGTGGAGCGCTGCTACATACACGACAGCTTCGGCAAGTCGAATTCCTGGCGCTACGCGCATCCCGCCGGAACCGAGGCGGTCATTCTTTACCGTCCGGACCATTCCACGGTAATCCGTTACAACGACTTCATCGGCTCGGACCTCCACCGCTTCAACGATGCGGTAGAGTCCCAGGGCAATTTCGCCGATGACGGCGGATTCAACCGCGACGCCGACATCTACGGCAACTTCATGATCTTCTGCAACGACGACTGCATCGAGCTGGACGGCGGCCAGAGGAACGTGCGACTCTTCGACAACCGCTTCGAAGGTGCCCTCGTGGGCCCTTCCATCCAGGGTTGCATGGTGAGTCCCTCGTTCTCCTTCGACAACGTGATAAGCGGCCTGGGCGATGAATTCGGCTCGGTCGGCGCCGGCTTCAAGACAGGCGGCGGACGTCACGGCCCCGAGGCGAAAACCTATATCTGGAACAACATCTGGTGGAACAGGTGCGGCGGATTCAACAATATGGAAGCGCTGGAAGCGCATCTCTGGGACAACACCTTCGGCGAAGGCTGCAAGATAAGGAACCTGGACAAATCGCCGAAGAGCACCTCCGAAAACAATAAGATGAACGTGAAGATGACGGATGCCGACATCCCCGTCGAACTCCCTGCCCGTCCCTGCCCCTTCATCCTTTCCGCGGCCCGCGAATCGGATCTCAAGGACGGCTACACACTTCAGCTGAAGGCCCTGCCCGAACTCAAGGGGGAACAGCCCTGGAGGGTTCGCAGGAACTTCGATATGGATTGGTTCGAGGTCACCCCGGACGAGGGCGTCCTGCATCCGGGCGAGACCGTCACGCTCACCGTGCATCTGGACCCCGACAAGCTCAAGGACCGCCGCATATACCGCAGCGCCTTCATAGTCAGGACTCCCGAAGGCCTTTCAAGGCCCTTCTCCTTCTATGTGAATACGGACTACGTCACTCCTTTCCATCCGGAAATCCCCGAGAATGACGCCGTGTTCGTGGATGTGTTCAACCCCGTGGCTGGGCAGGCAAATATAGTCGAGGCGCAGGACAGCGAATTCGGCAAGGTCGTGCGGCTTCCGGACGGCGAAGAAGGCCTCGTGTATGAATTCACGGTGCCCAAGGAAGGCCCCTGGTGGATCAAGATCCGCGCCCGCGGAATGAGCAACGGCTACATCGAGTCCGGCGTGGACGGCGAATTCCTCAGCACCCAGCTGATGACCTTCAAGGACTATATGAGCTGGGCGATAGTCGCTCCCGGCAAGAAGCAGGGCAACAGGATCTCCTGCTGGAATTTCGCTCCCGGACAGACCCATCGCATCTGCCTTCGCAAGGCAAAGCGCACCCCCGGGAAATTTGAAATCGAGGGCATAGTGGTCACCCGCGATCCCGCTCCTTTCGAACCCAGATAATCAAGCAGATATGAAACGAATAATCACTATCGCAGCATTCTTCCTTCTGGCGACGGCCGTTGCCGGCGCGCAGGACAACCCCATAGCGACCATATCCCACGACCCGGGGTGGTGCACCATCTTCCACAGATGGGGCTTCATCGGCGACTCGCTGTGCAGCGGCGAGCACGAATACAAGCGCGAGGACGGCAGCACCGTCTGGCACGACATCTACGAATATTCCTGGGGCCAGAGGATCGTGGCGGCCATCGGGGGAGCGACCGGCGAGAACTACTCCGTCGGAGGCGAAACCGCAAAGGGCTGGATACGCAATTTCTGGGATTACCCCATGAACCGCAACAGGGACGTGAGCGCCAAGGCCCGCCCCAAGCAGGTGTACATCATCGCCCTGGGCTGCAACGACCGCAAGCGCTTCGAGCCCGGCGACGCGTCGAAGGACGTGAACAAGGACGACTATACCAAGAACGCGGATACCTTCATCGGCAACTACGCCGGCATCATCCAGAGGGTGAAGACCATCCAGCCGAAGGCCCGCTTCTTCGTGTGCACCCTTCCCACGCTCTATCCCAAGCCGGAATTCAGCGAGCAGATTCGCAAGATGCCAGAGATGTTCGACTACGTCTATCTCATCGACATCGAGAAATACGGCCCCGACTTCAGCGACCCCGAAATGAAGGCAAAATACTTCGTGGGCGGCCACATGAACGCCGCAGGCTACCAGCTGATGGCCTGGATCTTCATGACCTACATCAACCACATCGTCGAAAACAACCTCAAGGATTTCGCCGACATAGCGCTGGTCGAGTAGAAATTGCTCGATGTTTCTGTCCTAGAGTTGGCTGTACTTGTACAGTGCCTCCATGAAATAATAGTCGGCATAAGTGAGCGGAACATCCACCTCGCTGTTCTTGGGAAGATTCCCGGTGCTGTGCTTCAGGAGGAATCCGGCACATTCTCCGGGTTTGCACAAATACTCGTCGCCGCTCAGGGCTTCCAGAATGCGGATGCCCGTCTTTTTATATTTCGCGCCCAATCTTGCATTAGGTGCATATTGGCAGAGCTCCAGAAATGCAGAGGCCATGATGGCTCCTGCCGATGCGTCGACCTGCTCGTTTAGAGGAGCCGGGGCGTTGAAATCCCAGGCTGGTACAGGCTGCTTCTCCAGCAATGGCAGCAGAAATGCCGCAATCCTGTTTGCCTGATCGAGGAATTCCTGTTCTCCGGTTTCGCGATACATCATCGTAAAGCCATACAGACCCCATGCTTGCCCGCGCGCCCAAGCAGACTCGTCGGCGTATCCTTGCGCAGTAATTCTCTTGAGAACACCCCCGTTTTCCTCATCATAAATGACAACGTGGTAACTCGAAGCATTAGGTCGGAAATGGTTCTTAAGGGTGTTTCGCGCGTGCGAGAGTGCGATGTCCTTCCATTCGGGCACGTCAAACATTCGGGATGCGTAAGTGAGCAGCTCCAGATTCATCATGTTGTCGATAATGACGCGGTACAAACCGTCGTTCCCGTTCCAACTCTTGATGACTCCGGTGACAGGGGAATATCGGGCCGCCAGCTTGGCAGCGGCCTCTCGGATAGTCTTCAGATAGAGGCTGTCGCCCGTCTCTTTGTAGGCGAAGCCGGAAGAGCACATTACCTGAAAGCCGAGATCGTGGTCGCGGCACAACTTGCTCACATCCTGCAGTTTAGCCGTCTGCCTCAACGCAAGGTCGCGAATCTCCGGATCTTTCCCAAGCAAATAAGTGTACCAGCATACTCCGGGATAGAATCCGCTGCACCACCACCAGGCCTCGGAAGAGACGAATTTTCCATTCTCGAAAGACCTCGGGAAACTGTCTTCGGACAGGAAGGTTTCCATAATGCGGCACTGCTCGCCGGAGAGCGAAACGATTTTGTCGACGTCGATGGTAGCTGTTCCACAGGAACAGACTGCCAGGGCAAGAATAAGCAAAAATTTTCTCATAACACTGCAAAATAAGCAAATAATTTTTATTTTTGTAAATTACATAATTAGTAACTCCAGAATGAACGGATTTATTAATCTTAGGAAAATACTGCTGGCCGCTCTGGCTATGACGGTGTCGCTCACTGCCGTTTCTCAAACGGGGGGGGGGTACACAATTTCCTGTCTATAAGGACTTTACGACTCCTGCACCGGATCATTCGACCCAGCTAAGCAGGTCTAGTCTACAACCGAACGAAGCGGCACTGGACCGCTACCCCGACGGCCTTACCTTTGCGGATAACGCCACTCTGCACAAACTCTGCAAGTTCTTCCGGGACGATCCGGACGGACAGAAGGAGTGGAACAGCTTTGCGATGCTGACTTCCCGCCTTGTCACCAACTGGACAATCAAGGGGAGGAGCGGATTCTCTGCAGAGCGCTACATCTACGCAACAGGCAACCTGAGGCAGCTGTCAATCGTTTACATCTTCACCGGTGAGCCTCTTGTTTCGGAACTCATCCGCTCGCACCTCGCCAAGATGGTGTCGCTGCCGATAGATTTCTGGCTTCACTCCGAACTCCGCGGATACAAACCAGAGCATCCGACGGGCGGCCTCGAGACGGCTGCTCTGAACAAGACACTCTACTACGCAGTTCCGGCTGTCCGCCAGGATATGACGGACGAAGAGTTCGAGGCGCTCAAGGATGCCTGGTACAACCGCGCGCATATTCCTTGCTACAACTGGCTGGACAAACCCCGCTCGCATAACTGGACTGCGGTGATATCCTGCGGTCTGCTGCATTCCGCCGCATTCTTTGGTGACGACATTGCCAGGCAGCGCGCTCTCAACGGCCTGAAGTTCTACGCCAATACTACTGTCGAACCGGACGGAAGCTATTCCGAAGGCTATAGCTATTTTGCCTACCCGATGGGAGAATTATTCGCGGCAGCCATCGTGATGTCTCCGGAAGATATCAAGAACTGCTTTGGCGACACCTATATCAAGGGAAGCCAGACCTGGCGCACTTACGGGCAGATATTCGACATAGAAGAAGACGGCAAGCCCGGAGTGATTCGCATCAATTACGGCGACAACCCCTATGGCGACCGCGAACTCTACGGCGCGGATAAGCCCAGCCTTTTCTCCAAAATCGTATATGAGGATGGCCTTGCCAAGTGGCTTCGCGAGAAATATGCCAGCCGCAACTGTATGGACGGAATTCTCCTGGAATCCAGGATTCCTGACGAGAATATTCCGTCGCTCAGCCCAGAGGGGGCCGAGTTGCCTCTTGCAAGGGCCTTCGACAACGGCGACTGCTTCATACGCAGCAGCTGGGACGACGAGGGCATAGTTCTTGGCCTCAAGGCCGGTGATTGCGGCAGCAGAGTGAGTTATTCTCACAACAGGCCGGAGCTTAACTCCATCACTCTCGCTGCATTCGGAGAGTACATTATCGTCACCCCCGGTTCGGCATCCTACCGCAGCAAAGTGCACAACGAATACGACATTGTCACCCGTTCGGCCAATACCATTACCATCGACGGCAAAAGCCAGAAGTTCCCGCTCGGCCCCCAGTTCAAGGCGGGGAAATGGGATAACCGGGATGTGTTCGTAAAGGGTAAGCCCCACGCGAAGATTACCCGTTGCGAGAACTTCGAAGAAGGGGGCGCCCTGCTTCGCAGCGATGCTGAGGATATTTACCATATCAAGATGAAGGAAGCCTCCCGCACGGTGCGCTTCGTGCCTGAGAAAGAAGGGGGATTCTTTATCGTGAGGGATATCCTGCTGCCCGAACAGGATGGCAACCATCATTACGATTGGCGCCTGCATATCTTCAACAGGGACGAAAAGACAATCATCACCGGCAAGCCTTCGCTTCTTAAAGTGGAGCGCGGCAAAGCCGACCTTTATATAGCGGTGTCTTCCAATGCCAAGCTCAGCTACAGCAAAGAAAACGGCTATATGCATCACCCGGTAGGGCGCGATTATAGCGAGAACGGCCCCAAACAGGGTTTCCCGGGCAGTGCAATAGAACTCGACTGGAGTGCCGACTGCACCAACCTGGGTGTAACGGCGGTGCTTTACCCGGTACGCAGCGGCGAAAAGGCTCCAAAGATCAAGATTTCCGGCAACAAGGTTACAGTGAACGGCAAAACTTATGAACTGGACTAAAACATTTCTTTTTGCAGCCTTCGTTCTGCTTCCGCTGTCCTGTGGCCAGAAAGAGGAACAGGCAACAGGGGGTCCAAAGGATTTTACGCTGACGGCCAATCTAAGCGGCAGCGCGACAATCTTCTCCAATGCAGGAAGCGCGATCCGCGAAGTGAACTTTGCCGGCTCTCCCGTTAAGGTCGAATTTCCCGCCACGTCCACGCGCCTTATCGGTGTTTCGCCCTCGCTGGGCATGACAGAAGGCCGCGCCAGTTCTGTGCGCATAGAGGTTCCTGCCGCCCAACAGCAGACCGAAAACGGCATTGACCATGGCCAGGGGCTCTGGTATTATTGCAAGGCGGACGCCAACAAGAACCCCGTGCGTTTCGATTTCAAGCCAATGACAGCAACTTTGGCTATGACCGTCAGCGGACCGTCTGCAGAAAAAGTAAAGGGAGTACGTTTCTCGAACTCCACGGCAGGCATTGCGGGTATCGCTACGTTGGACCTCTTCAAAAGTGGAAAGCTTGCCGCGATTTCGGGAGGAGGCAGCGAGGTTGCGCTTACATATGTCGGCGGTCACGTGCTTCAGACTCCGGCCAATCTGTTCATACATCTTGCCAGCGTTACCTGCAAGGATGTGATCTTCAAGATTGTCACCGAAACCGGAATGTACAGGGTAAGGCTCTCAAAAGATCTGGACTGCTCCGCGTCCGGAACTCTGAATCTGGACATCAATCTCTCCGAATACAAAGTTAGAATCAACGGCGTCGAGGATACGGGAGCGGTTGTCAGTTCTTCCGAGGCGGGTGACTTCAGCGCGTTGCTGCTTCTGGATGATACCGAGACCGTCGACCGTATTCCGGACTACAGCCGCGTGGGCTATAAATATGGCGACGAGCAGATTCCTTCACCGTCTGTCGTGGCTACAATCGATGTAGCTGCCATCAGGACGGCAATCTCTAACGGTTCGGCTAAGGATACGACAGACTTTTTCCAGAAGACAATCGACCAGGTTGGAGCAAACGGTGGCGGTGCAATTCTGATAAAGAACGGAACCTACAACTTAGGCAGAATCCTTTTTGTCGACAGCAATAATATCGTGCTGCGCGGTGAGAGCCGGGACGGCACTATCCTCTACTCTACTACAAAAGCCGAAGCTCCTGTGATTTATGTCGGCCAGTGCCAGAAGGCGGCGGACGGCGAACAGTCTACGGAAAGCATAGCAATCATTTCCGGAAGGCGGGTGGCCGTCAGCACGATGAAAGTTAACGGCACAGGGGGTAACTCCTCGTACGGTACTGTGGTGCTCAAGACATATAATCCGAGATATTACGGCTATACTATCCTCTCGAATTCCGAGATAATTGAAGATTACGTTCCTCTCGGCAGGCTTTATGTCGAGGTGCGCAACTCCAGGATCTTCAAGCCCGGCGACAAGGTGATGGTTTATCGCCCTGCTACACAGAAGTGGCTCGAGGATATCGGTATGGACCGTATCGCGGCCAACGGTCGCGAGTCTATGGGCGCGGGGACCAACCAGTGGGACGTGAGCGGCTATTCGATGCGCTGGAGCAGAAAGGTGACCGCGGTTAACGGGAACAGGGTTTATCTTGACGCTCCTATAGCCCAGTCCATAGATTCGTATTATGCGAAGGGGCAACTGGAGAAATACTCCTGGACACGTGTGTCGGAGTGCGGTGTGGAGAATATGACCATTGATTGCGCCTACGACAAAACAAATATCTACAAAGAAAACGAAGTGGATGAACAGCACGCCTGGAATGCAGTGCTGATTCACTGCGCCGAGAATTGCTGGGTACGCAATGTTACCAGCAAGCATATGGGCTACGCCCTTGCCAATATGGGCATAGGCGCAAGATGCATAACTGTCGAGAACTGCAGTAGCCTTACTCCCGTATCGGTCATATCCGGAGCAAGGCGCTATGCCTACTGTTTTGGGCCAGGCACCGAACTCTGCCTGGTAAAGGACTGCTACTGTAACAACGACCGTCACGCTTATGTGACGAACGGCACTGCAATAGGCCCCAATGTTTTCACGAACTGCCTTTCAGAGCGCGGCAATGCGGTGCTTGGACCTCACTGGGGCTGGGCTTCGGCAACGCTTTACGATTGCGTCAAGGCAGATACCAACTTCGAGGTTCAGGACGGTGGCAACCAGGGCGCCGGTCACGGTTGGCGCGGAATGGCCACGGTGCTGTGGAACGTAGAGACTTCGGCTTCGATAGTGAACCAGAACGCCTGGGCCACCTGTAAGGAATGCGGAACCCAGTGGAACCGCACCTCTCTCTGCAGGCAGTGCGGCGCAAAGGTCGTACCCAGCGGCCGCAACTTTGCGGTGGGCGTAATCGGCACCAAGAGCGCGCGGACCATAAACTGGGACAGGGAAAGTTACGATGGCGATCCCACGACCGACTTCTTTGTCAGCCTCTACGGTTACGGCGAAAACCGCGAGAACCGTCCCGACGGGGAATGGTATCCTGAGCGCAGCTATATGTCCAGCGGCGGCACGCATATTTCGCTGCCCTACGATGCTCCGGTCGACTGGTGGCCCCGGCTCACAACCACGCATTTCAGCAAACCGCTTTCGCTCTACCAGTGCCAGCTCGAGGACCGGCACGCGCGCGGCATTTATCTCAACACCCTTTAGACATCCGCAGTATGAAGAAGATATTTTCAGCTTTTATCGCTTTGATTGCGGCGGTGTCCTGCCAGAAGGGCGCGAATGCCGTAAAGACGGTTACGGAGAGCCTCGAGGCCAGTTCCGGAGCGCTGACAAAGGTGAGCCTTATCGATGATGTCAATGCTGCATGGAATACCGGTGACCAGGTCTCTGTGTTCTATGAAGGGGGATCCAACGAGCTATGGCAATACAACGGGCCTGACGGCGAGATGAAAGGCACAATCACTCACGAAGGCAGTTCCGACCGCGTCGGAACCGGCCGTTTCGTGGCGATGTACCCCTATTACCGCAGTGCAACCATTTCCGGCGACGTCATAACTGCTGTGATGCCTGCCGTGCAGGACTACAAGCCCTCGTCCTTTGGCTGGGCGCTGATGGTTTCCTCGACCACCGGGAACAACCTGGCATTCAAGTACGCGAGCGCCTTCGTCAGGGTGTCGCTGTACGGCAAGGGCAACGTGAAGAGTGTTATGATAAAGGGCAATTCCAACGAAGTGGTTGCGGGACCTGTATCTGTGGACATCTCCGGTGAAACCCCTGTGGCTACGCTCACTTCGACCTCCGGCTCCAAGACACTTACCCTCAAGAAGGGTTATGATGTGCTGGAAGAACTTGGCAACAGCGAAAAGCATTTCTGGATTGCGATGATTCCCGGCACTTTCGAGAACGGTTTCACAATCACGGTTACCGAGGACAGCGGAAGTGCCGAAGAATTTCCGGTAAGCGGTCCCGTTACTCTCAACGCCGGTGAAGTATTCTGCGTCCACGGCTTTATGATGGGCCTGGACAATATTACCGTCGACTTTACAAGCACCACCGGCATTGATCCTGCATTCCCCAAGAGTATCTCTACCACCGGCGGAACGCACTCGTTCTTATATGCGGGAAATACCTACTCGCTCGAATTCCATCCCGTTCAGAGCGGTACTGCCAGTTACGGATACGGAATGTACGAAGGCACGATGCTCATCGGCCGCAATAATTCCTGGATAAAGCTTCCCGTGCGGCAGGGTTATGCCCTTGCCGAAGTGGAGTTCTTATCCTCCGGAGCTGGAGGCAGCCCGTACTTGAGCGTCAGCGGCACAAACCCGAGCGAGGCTTCAAACAAACTTTCGTCCCTCAGTCCGGGATCGACATACTGTATGACAGTAACCAATCCCGTAAAGAACAGGCAATATTACCTTATGGTGACTTCCGGTAATCTGAGGATGCAGAAGATGACCATGAAATACCAGAAAATGTAATAACACCAATAAACTATAACCATGAGATTCAAAGTTTTAGCGTTGACTTTACTCTTGCCGGCCCTTTTCGGCTGTCTCCGCGAACACTACACCGAGGAAGACAAGGTGTTGTCCGTGGGCGACATCACCTCCGTGTCGATTGCGGCCGAGGAACTGGGCGAGGGTAATGTCTACGACACTGTAGTGGTGGCGCCGTTCATGGTCCGGGCCAACCGGAGCTGGAGCGCGGTCATTACCTACGAGGGCAACGAAAGCGGGTGGTTGAGGCTGTCCGAAGAAGAAGTCCTCAATTTGCACGAATACTCCGTGGACGAGCCGATTTCGCTCATCGCTTCTCGAAACAAGTCCACTGAAGCCAGAAGGGCGACGCTGACCATCTCGATGGACGCTGACAACAAGATTGTGCTCCCTGTGGAGCAGGCCGGCCAGAGCCGCTTTATCGATGGTGAGACCGACCATCCGACGGCAATGTCGATTATTGACACGCTTACGCTTTCGGTTAGCAGCAACACGTCCTGGACAGCGGCCGTCGCTCCCGAGTCGACGGCGGATTTCACCCTTTCCGGAAATGCCGGCGAGGACTACGGCGAACTGAAACTGTGTTTCGCAGCCAATGACGACGGAAACGCAGAGAAGGTGGCGGTAGTAGTTCTCACTGCGCCGGGATGCGCCCCGGACACCGTGAAGGTCACGCAGGGCAAGGGTTCCCCCTATGTAGGATTCCGACTGAAATCCCACAAGATTGCCCCGGAGGTGGATACCTTCCGGATTAATTTCGGCGCGAACGTCAATTGGACTCTTTCCGTAAAGAGCGTAGGTGCTTTCAAGAACTGCACGCTTAGCCAGACCAGAGGCGGCAAGACATCCACCGGAGACGTCATTATGCATTTCGATATCGGCCAGGATCCCGGAGTCACCAAGACGTTGGTGCTGGAGCTTTCCGGCGAGGGCGCCGAGACGGTAAGGGACACCATAACCCAGCTGGGATGCCTGCATCTGGACTTCCTGGATTACGACCCGAATATGTCCGGATTCGACGGAACATCTACCTGCTATCAGTTCAAGTGGCCCTTCGAGTCCCCAACAAAGGCGCAGATGCCCAACTCGGCGTACATAGCCAATCTGCCGACATGGATTGATACTCTTGTCGTATTCAAATTGGCGGAAGGCTACGAGTTCAAGGGGTACGGCGCGAAAGCCAGCGCCACTGCGACAGACGGCGGAATCTGGTGGCACAGGACCCAGGGATTCAGAATTGGACAGGCAAGACTCAGCTCATATTTCGAATTCCCGGCACTTGAGGGCCTGACATTGAAGACCGTCATTTGGGAACCTTCAGGAAGGCTTGGCAGTACTTGCCAGGTCAACGACGCTTACGGCAACAATGTCAAAGGCGGCGAATTCTGTAAGTTTATAGCGGTTGAGAAAGTGACTGCCGAAATGATGCAGAACAAACGTTGGGACCTGCAGAATACAGTGCCCGGTGAAGCTTATCGTCTGGTTACGACGTACACGGGCAGTGTCTGTATTAAAGATTTGATACTTGTTTATGAATAGGATACCGTGCATATTGGCAGCACTGCTCCTGGCGGGAGCGGGCGCCTCAGATCTTCTGGCGCAGGAACAGTATGCATCCACACCTGCCGAACTCATTCTCGGACAGTTCTCCGGAGTGAGGGTTTCTGCGGTGGACGGCAATCCTGACGGCCTTCTGAATGTAAATATCCGCGGTATCAATACGATTCGCGGCGACAGCCAGCCGCTTTGGGTGGTCGATGGAGTTATCCTCGGCAACGAGGTGGCCCGCAACTCGGACGGCTTCTGGCAGTACGGCGAGAGCAGTTACACCTCTCCCGTAAACAGCATCGCTTTTCTCAATCCAGCCGAGATTGAGAGCATCCAGGTGCTCAAGGATGTGGCGGCTACCGCCATCTATGGTGCACAGGGTGCGAACGGCGTGATTATCATCACAACCAAGCGTGCAAAGGAAAGCGATCCGCTGGTCTATGTAAACTCGAATGTCGGCGTGAGGACATCTACGCGGAGCGGAGATGCCTTCGGCGCAGGCCTCGTCCATAACCACGCCATCGGCGTCAGTAAACTCGCCGACAATACATCCTATCGCCTTACCGGTTACTACCGGCATAACGGGGGCGTGGTGGACAATTCGGGGAGCGACCAGGCTACCCTGAATGCCAGCCTCGAAACAAAGGCTAACCCCTATGTCTGGTTCGGGCTCAATACTATAGTGTCCTATGGCAACATCTCGTCGCCCGGCACTGCGGCTTACTACGGCAAGCCTTCGACTCTGCTGCTGGCCCGTTATCCCGAGTTCTTTGCAGGCGACAGCATCAAGGGCTGGAAGGAAGATTTCGACGATATCAGCCGCGACTATCGCGGGCTGAGTTCGGCTTATCTGACTATCAATATTGCAAAGACTCTCAAGCTGCACAATACCTTTGGAGTTGATTTCCAGGATAACAGGCGTCAGATATGGTATGGCAACGGTACTTCGTTCGGAGCAGACTCCAACGGGGCGGCGTCCAACATCTCTTCCACGCTCATTACCTACAATTTCAAGAGCGAGCTTAGCTGGAAGCACTTTTTTGCAACCGACCATCTGGTGAACCTCGCCGCGGCGGCTGTAATCTACGGCACCCACAACAAGTTCAATACGATGAACGGTCTGGGGTTCTTCGACCATTCGCTCCGTGCCAAAGGTATACAGTCGGCGGCAAGCCATCCCAGCATCCATCGTTTCGCCCACAACTATTTCCACCACTCATACTATGTGAACGCAAGTTATGCATATAAGGAAATAGCGGGCCTCTCGGCCGTGGTGAGGGGAGACTTTACCGCCAGGTATTACGATGATACCCCGACCATCTACCCTGCTGTGGATGCCTGGGTATCGCTGAACAGTTTCATCCCCGCAAACGATTATCTCACTTCCGCAAAACTCACCGGAGGCTGGGGTATAAGCGGGCGCGAGTACGTGATTCCTTACGAACTCACCTCGAGCTGGCTCCGCAGCGACTATCCTGCCGTGGAAGCCGGAGCTGAATGCTTCTACGAGAGCGTAAACAGCCTCCACAGCACCGAATATACCATCGGGGCTGAACTCGGGCTTTGGAAGGGTCGCATCGACTTTGCAGGCAAGTTCTACAGCAAGACTACCGACGACGGCTTCAATATGTACTGCTTCGGCATCAAGGGTGACAGGCTTTGGAATCCCTGGGACCGCAGCGATGTTTTCGAGCGCAGCGCAAGCCTTACCAACAAGGGCTTTGAGTTCGACCTTAATGCCCGTGTGCTGGAAGGCGAAAAGCATAAACTTCGCTTGTTCGCCACAGCCGCCTTCAATGTCAATCAGATTTCCAAGATCGAGAGGGTGGACATGAGAGGTCTGAACGTTGGAAGCGGCAGCTTCGTCAACGTCAATGTCGTAGGCCGGCAGGTAGGCGAAATCTTCGGATATAAGGAAGATGCCTCCGGCAATTTCGTCGACATTACCGCCGACGGCCGCGTGACCGAGGCGGACCGCGTAATTCTTGGCAACGTGATTCCGGAACTCACCGGAAGCTTCGGCGCCGAATACTCCTTCGGCCCCCTGTCCGTTAATATGCTCTGGACGGGTGCCGCGGGATACAACATCGTCAATATGAACAAACTGCTCAAGGACGGGCGTCCCGAGGTCTCCGACGCCTATGTCGAGAAGGGGGATTACCTCCGTCTCGCCAACCTTGGGTTATCGTACTCCATCGACCCCAAGCTGATTGGCCTCAAGTCCCTGCAGGAACTTAAGGTCAACGCTTCGGCGGGTAATCTTCTCACTCTCACCGGCTACAGCGGCTGGAATCCCGATGTCAACAGCTTCGGAGTCAGCGCCCTGTCCGGCGGTATCGACTACGGTTCGTTCCCGGTGCTCCGCACCTTTGTAATCGGAATCAGCGCTAAATTCTAATGGAAGGAGGAAAGACAATGAAACAGATTGCAAAAATTCTCGTGATTCTTTTCGCCGCGCTTGTTTCCACAGGACTTGCGGCACAGAATAAAGTGTCCGTGAGCGGAAAGGTGGTGGACGAAAAGGGCGTGGCGGTTCCCGGCGCCGTGGTTATGGCAGAAGGCAGCATCACTGCCTCTATGACCGACAGCGAGGGACGTTACTCTATTGAATTCTACCTGTCGGCCGGACGCAAGGCCCAGCTGACAGTGAGTTGCATGGGCTTCCTTACCCAGACTGTTGACGTTGGCAAGCGCGCGGTCATCGACTTTACGCTTGCAGAAGACACCCAGTTGCTGGACGAGGCTGTTGTGGTGGGTTACGGCTCCATGCGCCGAAGCGACCTTACCGGTTCCGTTACCTCGGTGAAGGTTACCGAAGACGCGGCAAACCAGAACGCCACCTTCGACAAGCTCCTCCAGGGGCGCGCTGCGGGTGTACAGGTGGTATCCAACTCCTCCGCCCCGGATGCCGGTGTTTCCGTGCTCATCCGCGGAGCGAGTTCCTTCAACAGCTCCACGGAGCCTCTCTATGTGGTGGACGGTGTTATCATTTCGGCCGATAGCAACGTCAATCTGCTCACGCAGGGTAACGATAACTCGGGCAGCGATGAGGCATCCAACGGCCTGATGGGTATCAACCCTCAGGATATCGCCAGCATAGAGATCCTGAAGGATGCGTCGGCAACCGCAATTTACGGCTCGCAGGGCGCGAACGGCGTGGTGCTCATTACCACCAAGTCGGCCAACCGCGACAAGCCTGTCATCAACGCCAGCGCCGGCGTCAGCGTGAGTCAGCGTTACAAGAAGATCCGCATGCTGGATTTCGACGAGTTCGTGGATTACCTGGAGCACAGGGGCGCCAATTCAAACACTTATCTCCGCCAGATTTACGACGACCCCGCCGGCCACAAGGGACTTAAGGTCCGGCCTATGGACTGGCAGGATTACACCGAGCGTACGGCCGTGAGCCAGAACTACTATGTTTCGATAGCAGGAAGGCCCAAGAATACATCCTATATGGCGTCCTTCGCCTACAGCAACAGCGAAGGTATCATCAGGACCACCGGATACGACAACTACGTGCTTCGACTCAACCTCGACAAGCAGGTTACCAAGCGACTGAAGCTCTCCACCAAGACGAACTTCTCGTATTTGGATTCCCATATGACTCAGGGTGCGAATGCAGGACGTCTGACCGCGGCGACTTCGCTTATGCGCAGTATGTTCTCGACAAAGCCGTACAGAAACCTCAAGGAAGAAGTGAGCGACCTGGATGATATAATGGACGGCGGAACCGATTTCATTTCCGGACCGGACCGCTGGATCAAGGACTTCCAGAACCGCAGGGAAGAAATCCGCTTCACTCCCAGCTTCTCCCTGGAGTATAAGATTCTGCCCTGGCTGAGTTTCCGTTCAACCACCGGTGGTGACTTCCGTACCAGCGACCAGTACAAGTGGAAATCTTCCCGAATCAATTCGACGGCAGAGGGTTCCACCGGCGCGGTTGGCCATACCCGCTGGCTCTACTGGAACACCAACAATATGTTCAACGCTTTCAAGAAGTTCGGCGAACACAGGCTCAATGCTACAGTTGGTTTTACCGCTTCTTCAAGCGGCGGCAGCACTGAGACGGTGGAAGGATGGAACGTGGAGCAGTACAAGGCTCAGATCAACGCCCTGAACTCTGCGCCCAACACGGCCTTCCGTTACACTGAAACCGAAAGCCATCTGACATCCGCCCTGGCACGTCTCATCTATAATTACAAAGAACGTTACGTCCTCACGAGCACCTACCGTCTCGATGGATCCAGTAAATTCCGCGGAAGCAACAAGTGGGCGAGTTTCCCGTCCTTCGCTTTCGCCTGGAGACCGAACAACGAGGCATGGTTCAAGATTCCGAAGGTGTCGATGCTCAAGCTCCGTCTGGGTTGGGGTCGCGTGGGTAACCAGGCTATCTCCAGTTACCAGACCATGAGTACCTATGTCAGCTCGTATACTTGGCCCAGCCATGCCCCTGGCAATGCTGCCCATTATTCCGTTGCGCTCTTCCCGGACAATGTGTCCAACCCCAACCTTAAATGGGAGACGACAGAGCAGACCAATATCGGTCTCGACCTTGGCCTCTGGCGCGGACGCTTCACTCTCACCGTGGATGCCTATGACAAGTACACCCGCGACCTTCTGCAGAGCAAGACCATTCCCGGTTCATCCGGATACACATCGATGTGGATGAATATGGGTGCCATCGACAACAAGGGTATCGAAATCACTCTTGATACTACTCCTATCAAGGTCGGTGGCTTCGAGTGGCAGATAGGTGGTAATATTTCCTTCAACCGCAACCGGATCGTCAAGATAGGCCAGGGCTCCGAAGGCGATTACATCTTCATTTCCCCGACTGAATACAAGTATAAGAACTTCTTCTACGGCCAGGATCTGGGATGGGGCTCCTACTGCAAGGCTCCGCTTAACATCTTCATCGAAGGCCAGCCTATGAGCCTCTTCTACGGCTACAAGACGGCCGGCGTCGTGCAGATGGGAGAGCAGGGGATTCCGATTTCGGAAGGCGGCGCCTACCGCGATCCCGGTGCGATCCAGTATGTAGACCTCGATGGCAATGGATATGTGGACAACTACGACCGCACGATCATCGGCGACCCGAATCCCGACTTTACATACGGATTCAATACAACCTTTGTCTACAGGCATCTGTCGCTGAACCTGAACTTTACCGGCTCCTGGGGCAACGATATCTACAATGTCAACCAGGTGATGAATACCGACGTCGCCAACGTTGGTTACAACATTACCTACGAGGCATACAAGAAAGCCTGGACACAGGAGAATATGAGCCAGAAGTACCCGGCCATCGACAAGTACGAAGCCTTTGATATGCAGATCATATCCGACCGCTTCGTCGAAGACGGCTCCTACCTCAGGCTTTCCTCGGTCACTCTCGCTTACGACCTTCCTCTCAAGAGGGCGAAGTTCGTGCGCGGAATGAACTTCAGCCTTTCCGGCAACAACCTCTGGATCTGGACCCGCTACAGCGGCTTCGATCCTGACGTCAACAGCTTCGGTTCTGTCTGGCGCAAGGGTGCCGATATGGGTTCATACCCCGGAGCACGTTCAGTTATGTTTACTGCAAAGTTCACCTTCTAAAGAATGACGGATATGAAAAAGATACTAACACTGTTTGCTGTCATTTCCCTGCTTGCCTCCTGCGATTTTCTGAAGGAGAGGCCGACTACATCGTTGAGCGACGAGGTCGCCTACGGCACCGAGGGTGCGCTTGAAGCACAGATTTTTGGCGTGCTCCGCGGTTTTGCGGGCGACGCTATGATAACGGGTAACATGAACGAGTTCCTGATGTCCTGCTCAGGCCTCATCCACTGGGGTGCGGCCCCCACTTACCTGACCGATGCCCAACAGCGATGGACCTGCTCTTTCGCGTTCACCCAGTATGCTATGCATCCTTACAACTACAACGAATATAAGGGCTTTTACAATGTCGTAAACAGGGCTAACAGGCTTTTGGAACATCTGCCAGATTCGCCGGTTGGGGACGCTTACAAGAAAGAGATAGAGGGCGAAGCCCGTTTCTATCGCGGACTTGCTTACTACTACCTTGTGCGCGGATGGGCGGATGTGCCTATTCACACTAAAAGCGTGAGCAATTACGACGATGCCCATGTGGGACGTTCTCCCTTCTGGGAGGTTTACGCTCTTGTGGTTGACGACCTCAAGTTTGCCTTCGAGAATATGAGAAGCTACGACCGGGTTACCCAGATATCCACCCAGGGTGCCGGACGCCCCTGCAATTGGGCGGCCCAGTCAATGCTTTCGCAGGTATATTTGACCATCGCAACCCTAATGAAGCATTCCTCCGACAATTTCTGGGATCCCGACAAACGCCAGGCTAAATACGGCGTTCGCAATCCCGATTTTGGTGGCATGTTCAGGGGCATCACTTCGTCTTCTACTCCCGCGCAGGTCAGCGAGGCGGCGTTTGATGCTGCCCTTGCCTGTGCTGAAGATGTAATAGAGCACGGACCGTACACGCTGGCACCCAAGTTCACAGACCTCTTCCGCTGGACGGAGCAGGAAGACTGGTTGCTGCCCGAGCGCATATTTGTGATTACGAATTCTCCTGAATCAGATGCTTCTGCATCTAACTACACTGCCATCAGGTCGCTTCCAAAATTCCCCGCAGGAACTCAGCAGAGGACAGGAACCAACAATAACTACGGCCGTTGGCGCCCTTCCCGTTTCGTATATCAGAAATGGTGTGCGACCCACGGCGGAGTTATGGGTACGGTCGCGGATAACCAGGACATTTACGTAAGTTGCGGCGACCCCCGGTTCGATGCTACAATCCTGCACGACCAGTATTATTGCCAGCAGGAGGGCGCCGAACAGTGGATACTGCTCTATCCTTCGGCCGGACAGGTCTACAGGCGCCTTTACGACAAGAATTCCGAGCCTTTCTTCATAAAGTATCTGGATCCCACCTATAACGGCAACTCAGGCAGGGCGGACTTCTATGTTATGCGCTTCGCGGAGATGTATCTCATCGCAGCGGAAGCTTCAGCCAACCTTTCTTCCGGCCCTGGCGACACTTACTGGCAGAAGGCTAAGGACTATATCGAAGTTATCCACGCGCGTGCACGCCACTCCGTCCCCGACGGACAGCCTGACGCGCAGTACCCGAAATGGGCGGACGACGAATTTACTACGGAAGCTGACCCCCAGGAAGCGCTTATCAACGCCATCTTCTGGGAGAGGGTATTCGAGATGTACTCCGAAGGGCACGAATACTGGGATACCCACCGTATGGGCGCCGGCTGGCTTGCCGAGAACATCGCAAAGCCCCTTACCGCCTTCCTTCTTCTTCCTGAACAGCAGCTTGAGAGCAGGACCGCGGCAACGCCCGGCACCCTCAACTACTGCATCGCCCTTTACGGCAGCAACACGCCGCCTTACCGCACCGCATCTTCGGAACTGCGCGGCAGCCTGCTGCTTGAATTCCCCAACGACGAAATTGTCCACAACCAAGCCATCAGCATCGAAGATGCCGCCAACGATTTCGCTGTCGTGAAACCATAACAAGCTTATTATCAACAATTATTCATATCAACTAATTTCAATTTTTATGAAAACAAAACTTTTATTCAAAGACAGTGGGAGGCGCAGTTACGCCCCGCCTGTCGCAAGCATCACTCCTGTTCATATGCAGGGAGTGTTGTGCGAAAGCCCTGAAGAAGTGGACTACAATGGTCTGGGGCTGAATCAGGGGTATGTGAACGATTATTCAGGAACATTTAATTTCGAGTAGCCATGAAAAAAATGATTATTATGGCTTTCATGGCTGCAGCAGTCATGTCGGCAATTTCCTGCAACAAAGAAACTGTAGACAATCCTTCCAACGACAGGCTTGTCTCCTTCTCTTTTGATGCTCCCGTTATTGCAGAAGAATCAACTGTCTCTCCCCAATCAAAGGTGTATATCTATAACAGCACGGACAACTTTTCTTCCACAACTACAAGGCCCACATTCCGCTGGGAAAACGGAGATAAGATCACAATTCTTTCCCACGATCTCCCCGATACCTGGGCCGATGCACAGTATACTGTGTGGGGTCAATATACAGCGCAAAGCACTGCCCCCAATCCGCAGTTTAAAGGTTACCTTCCGACGTCTTACCAGACCGATGCTTACCTTATCCTTCATAGCAAGATGAATGATTCATTCACAATTAAATCGACGGGTACCAAAGGGCGTTTTGATATTAAGTACAACATCCCCTCCGAGCAGGATGGTACAGGTGTCAAATATTGCCTCTTCGGTGCAAAACCGGCCAGTTATGATGCTACGAACAAGGCTTTTACCTTTGCGGCAATCAATGACATTAGGACAAATAACTCGTCGGTCTCTGCTTACAACAACCAGTTTGCTCTGAAGAACGCATTGGTATGTTTCAACGTCCCGGCAAGTGCCAATGTTACACAGATTAAAATTACCGTTTCTGCTTCGAATGGTACTACTCTTTACATGACCAGTCAAGGAAATGCTCAGGATATTACCTGTGCTTCCAACACCTGGGCCCATTCCGGCGGCGGATGCAGCTATGTAAATATTTCTAACGGTGGCGCAGTATTGTCTGGAGATATCTTCTTTGCTTCGCGCCAGATTGAAGGCAAAAAGGATACATACTATCCTATCTTAACATTCGAATTTACCAATGTAGCAGGTTTGAAGGCAACCAAGACGGTGAATGTTGCAACAGGTATAAACAGCGCGACTAGCTTTACTGCGAAAAACATTCTGGTTTCGTACCTTACTAAACTTGGTTCCGTGACTTTTAACGAAGGCGACTTCCAGTAGTCCGCCCAATCCAGCCGAGATCCGGCTCATAACTAACATTCGATGGCCGCAGGCATTGCCCGCGGCCATTTTATATAGCCGCGTCCAAAACACAATCGGCACACCAGGGTATTGGGGTGCCGATTTGGCGATTCGTATTTCTTTTCAGAGTACTAGAGTTTCGCAAGGTCGTCCGGAGAAAGGCCAGTATATTTTGCCACAGTTTCAGCAGGAATGGAATCCGCCAGCATCTGCCTGGCGATTTCGGCCGCTTTTTGTTCTGCGCCTTTTTCAATTCCCTGCTCCATCCCTTCTTGTAAACCTTCTTTCTTTGCAAAGCGGATTTGATTACGTATGTCGCGTTCGGTAGTCATATCGTTTTCGTATTTGATTTTCTCGGTTGGTGTAAAATTAGCAATTTCTGCTGAATCAAACAACAAATGGATATGGCCGCCTGCTCCGCGACCATTGTTTGTGTGGTGTAGTATGGTATCTTGTCAGACGGACTAATCCGATGCCAGGAGAACGGAGACTTCGTCTTTCAGTTTAGGCAGGTCGTTGACAACAATCTTCCAGATTACATCATCCGTTACGGCAGCATAATCGTGGATAACGCGATTGCGTGTAGCGATAATGTCTCTTGCGTTTGTGATAACAACCTCGGGATTGTCTCGCATAACCTTGTTCGTCGCTTCTCCAATAATCCCTATATTACGCTCTACGGCGCGTCGCAGCATTAATTGCTGCGATACTCGTCAAAAGTCTTTGGGACCGAATCGAAGAATGAGTATACCTCATCGATGGCCGTCGCTATATCGTACAGATGCGCTTTAAGATGCCTTTCCATAGATGAGTTGTTTGGTTTCGTCGAGTTCTTCCTTGAAATAGGGGTTCTTAACAGCGCAGTACTCTACCAGATCTACATCGCGCTTAAACAAGTCCTGCAGGGCATACTTGAGATCGAAGTAGTTCTCGCCGTACACAAGCAAAGGGAGAGCGTCCCTATCGAAAACGACAGTAAAGTCGATATCGCTGTTCTTATTGAACTTTTTGGTCAATACCGACCCGAAGACATACAACTCCAGCACCTTGTGTTTCTCGCACAAGGCAGCAATTTGAGCCATGTTTCTCCTGACCAGTTTCATAACACGGCAAATATACTAAGTTTTTCGTTAAACCCAACTCCGCGATGTGCGCCACTTCGCGTTTTCGCTAAGTGCTTCGTTATAAATCAATATCTTAACATAAACGCAAGGAGGAGAAAGTCGTGGCGGCGAGGGAGGGGGTGTAAAATATTCGAAATATCTTAGTATATTTGTGAG
>JAGABD010000108.1 GCA_017614795.1 Bacteroidales bacterium | reverse complement strand
GATAGAGCAACAGCCTTCTAAGCTGTGGGTCGCGCGTTCGAGTCGCGCCGGAATCACGCGCAGAGCGCAAGTTCTGCAGGCAAGGCGCCCACGACATTGTCGTCGGGCGCCATTGTTTTGCTGGGCCTTGCCTGCAGAATTTGCCAGCGGCCCCCAGCAGTGGCTTTCGCGATTGTGGAGGGACCTTTTGCACTTTTGGCCTTTTTCGCTAAAGGTCCCCCTGAAATCGGCGGGACCTTTCGCATTTTCGTCCGTTTTCGTAAAAGGTCCCCCTGAAATCGGCAGGACCTTTCGCATTTTCGCCCGTTTTCGCAAAAGGTCCCCCTGAATACGGCAGGACCTTTCACACTTTGCTATGGTTTTCGCAAAAGGTCCCCTCGAAAATGGCAGGACCTTTCGCATTTTCGCCCGTTTTCGTAAAAGGTCCCCCTGAAATCGGCGGGACCTTTCGCACTTTCGCCCGTTTTCGTAAAAGGTCCCCCTGAAAATGGCGGGACCTTTCACATTTTCGCCCGTTTTCGTAAAAGGTCCCCGGTCCTGCCTGTTGCCTTTTGGGCGAGGTCTGCTATTTGGTCGGGTACCTCGCCCACCCAAAGCGCACTGCAGGTACCTGAGTGGCCGTTCCCCTGGGCGAGGTCCCTGGCATTTCTGCAGACCTCGCCCACCAAAGGCCCTTTGAAAGACAGCGGGGCCTGATTTTTTGCGCATTTTTGCAATTGCAGCGAATAAATGGTATCTTTACAAGTTATAACATTTACAGTCAATGCGCGAACTTCGACTTACAAATACGCTCTCCCGCAAGAAGGAGATTTTCCGGCCGATCAACGAAGGCCGGGTGGGAATGTACGTGTGCGGACCTACCGTCTACGGCGACGCCCATCTGGGGCACGCGCGTCCGGGAGTGACCTACGACGTGCTGTTCAAGCTTCTGCGCCACCTCGGATACAAGGTGCGCTATGTGCGCAACATCACCGACGTGGGGCATCTGGAGCACGATGCCGACGAGGGAGAGGACAAGATCGCGAAGAAGGCACGCCTGGAGCAGCTCGAGCCGATGGAGGTGGTGCAGGCCTATACGCTGCGCTACCACGAGGCGATGAGGCTTCTTAACGTGGCTCCTCCTTCAATCGAGCCCAGGGCTTCCGGCCATATAATCGAGCAGATAGAGACGGTGAAGAAGATTCTCGACGCCGGTTACGCGTACATCAGCAACGGCAGCGTCTATTTCGACGTGGAGAAGTACAACCGCGACTACCATTACGGCGTGCTCTCCGGACGCAACCTCGAAGAAACCCTCGAAGGCACGCGCAGCCTCGACGGTCAGAGCGACAAGAAGGCCCCCTTCGATTTCGCGCTTTGGAAGAAGGCGGAACCGGAGCACATCATGCACTGGCCTTCGCCATGGAGCGAAGGATTCCCCGGCTGGCACCTCGAGTGCTCGGTTATGGGAGAGAAGTATCTCGGACGCGAGTTCGACATTCACGGCGGCGGAATGGACCTGCTCTTCCCCCACCACGAGTGCGAGATAGCGCAGAACCAGGCGGCTCGCGGAACCCAGGGCGTGCATTACTGGGTGCACAACAATATGATTACCATCAACGGCCAGAAGATGGGCAAGAGCCTCGGCAACTTCATTACACTGCCGCAGCTCTTCGCCGGCGACCACCCGAAGCTCGACCAGGCCTACAGCCCGATGACCGTGCGCTTCTTCATACTCCAGGCCCATTACCGCGGCACGCTGGACTTCAGCAACGAGGCCCTGCAGGCTTCCGAGAAAGCCTACCGCAAGGTGATGCAGGCGGCGAAGGACCTCTACGCGATGGCAGGACGCGGCGAACCCGCGCTCCCTTACGGAGAACTCTCCGAAGCCGTTGCTCCCGACAGCTGCCCTGCGGACAGCGAGGAGGTGCGCAAGGTGTTCGAGGGCGTGTACGAGGCGCTTTGCGACGATATGAACACCCCCGTGGCGCTGTCGCAGATCTTCGAGGCGGTGCGTCTGATCAATTCCGCCAAGGCGGGTCAGCTTAGCCTGAGCAAGGGAGATGTCGACACGCTGGTGCAGATTTTCGACGACATAGTGTTCGGAGTGCTGGGACTTCGCGACGAGGAAGCCTCGGAGTCAGGCTCCGGCAAAGTGATAAGCGGCCTTATGGATATGGTTCTGGCCGAACGCGCCAAGGCCAAGGCCGCAAAGGACTGGGCAGCTTCCGACGCGATCCGCGATGCCCTGAAGGCTCTTGGCATTACGGTTAAAGATACTAAAGACGGTGCCGAGTGGACTATAAGTTAATCAGCTGGAATGTAAACGGCCTGCGGGCAGTGGCGGGCAAAGGGTTCTCGGAGATTTTCGAGAACTTCGACGCCGACTTCGTGTGCCTGCAGGAGACCAAGTTACAGGCCGGCCAGATAGACCTCGAGTTCCTCGGTTACCAGTCGTATTGGAACTATGCCGAAAAGAAGGGCTACAGCGGAACTGTCATCTACACGAAGCACTCACCCCTGTCGGTCTCTTACGGCATGGGAGTGCCCAAGCACGATACCGAAGGCCGGATAGTCACCCTGGAAATGCCCGACTTCTACCTGGTGAACGTCTACGTTCCCAACGCCCAGCCCGAGCTCAAGAGGCTGGACTACAGGATGTCGTGGGAAGATGCATTCCGCGCCTACGTGTGCGGGCTTGCGGAGCGCAAAGGCGTTGTCATTTGCGGCGACATGAACGTCGCCCACGAGGAAATCGATCTCAAGAACCCCGATACCAACCACTTCAACCCCGGCTTCTCCGACGAGGAGCGCGGCAAGATGACTTCGTTGCTGGCTTCCGGCTTCGTCGATACCTGGCGCGCTCTGCACCCGGACGAGGCCAAGTACTCCTGGTGGAGCTACCGTATGGCGGCCCGCGAAAGGAACGTGGGCTGGAGAATCGACTACTTCCTGGTATCCGACGGCCTTCGGGACAAGATTGCCGGCGCCGACATCCTGAACGACGTCTTTGGTTCGGACCATTGCCCGGTGGAACTGGAACTGAAGCTTTAGAATGCTGAAAAAGTATCTCATAGTGCTGCTGATATCGATGGTGCCCCTCATCGAGATACGCGGCGCGATACCTTACGCCGTAGGCTTCGGCCTGCCCCTCTGGCAGAGCTGCCTTATTGCGGTAATAGGCAATATGATACCCGTTCCCTTCATCTTCCTCTTTGCAAGGCGCCTGCTGGAATGGGGCAAGGACAAGCGCATCATAGGAGGTTTCTGCCACTGGTGCCTGGAAAAGGGAATCAAGGGCGGAGGCAAGCTCGAGGCGAAGTCCGGGCGAGGGCTCTACATCGCCCTGCTTCTGTTCGTGGGCATCCCCCTGCCGGGCACGGGCGCCTGGACCGGGACTCTGGCCGCCAGCATCCTCAATATGGATTTCAAGCGCAGCGTCCTCGCGATAATGCTGGGCGTGCTGCTTGCGGGCGGCATAATGCTTGCGGCATCGTACGGGGTTTTCGGAGCAATCTCACTGATTTAATAACACTGAAATATGAAAAAGTTACTCTCAATCATCATCCTCGCACTGGTTTCCTGCGCTTTCGCTTTCTCGCAGAGCAAAGACGCCGTTCTGCTCGAGGCCGAAGCTTTCGCGCAGAAGGGCGGATGGCTAGTGGACCAGCAGTTTATGGACCAGATGGGTTCTCCTTTCCTGCTCGCCCACGGACTGGGCAAGCCCGTGGAGAACGCCAAGACCAGCGTTAAACTGCCCAAGAAGGGCCAGTGGCACGTGTATGTGCGTACCTGGGACTGGTGCTCCCCCTGGGGCGTCGAAGGTCCGGGCCTCTTCAAGGTTGCGGTGAATGGCCGGCAGCTTGAGAACACCCTCGGCAAGGGCAAGCAATGGGGATGGGAATATGCGGGCAGCTTCAATGCGGCCGGCGCCGATGCGACCGTCGAGCTCTGCGACCTAACAGGATTCGAGGGCAGATGCGATGCGATTGCGCTTGTGCGCAACCAGGCGGTGAGCCTTCCAAACGACCTGAAGGGCCTGCAGGCATATCGCAAGAAGATGCTGGGACTTCCGGCCAAGCCGAAGAGCGCTCAGTTCGACCTCGTGGTGGTGGGCGGCGGTCTTGCCGGCATCGTGACCGGAGTGAAGGCCGCGCGCGAAGGCCTTAAGGTGGCCGTCATCCACGACAGGCCCGTTCCGGGTGGCAACAACAGCGTGGAGATGCGCATTCCCGCCAGCGGCAAAATGAACGTGGAGCCCTACGTGAAGCTCGGCAACGTCACAGGCGAAATCAAGGATATCTACCTTACCGGAGACAGGGTATACAGGATTATCGAGGCTGAATCCAACCTCTCGTATTACCCCAATATGCATATGTTCGCGGTCAAGATGGACGGCTCGCGCATAGTGTCCGTCACCGCCAAGCATATCGAGACTTCCGAGGAACTCGAGTTCACTGCGCCCCTGTTCGCCGACTGCTCTGGCGACGGCAACCTCGGCTTCCTTGCCGGGGCCGAATATCTTATGGGCCGCGAAATGCGCGCCAATACCCGCGAAACCCTCGCTCCGGACAGACCGGACAATATGGTGTTGGGCGCTTCCACTCCCTGGGCCACCAAGGTTATGGACAGCCCCGTCGAGTTCCCCGTTTGCCCCTGGGCAATCCAGGTGAACGAGGATTCCTGCGAGAAAGTGACCAAGGGCAGCAACTGGTGGGAGGCCGGGTTCTGGCACGACCAGATTACCGAGGCCGAGTTCATCCGCGACTACCTGTTCCGCGCAATCTATGGCAACTGGTCCTTCCTCAAGAACAAGAGCGAGGACAAGGCTGTTTATGCCAATCTCGCCCTCGCCAGCCTGAGCCATATAGCCGGCAAGCGCGAATCGCGCCGTCTTCTCGGCGACGTGTTCTTCGTGCAGCAGGATATCGAGGGCAATTATGTGAAGTACGACGACGCCATAGTGTACGGCTCGTACTCAATCGACCAGCACTTCCCGACGCCGAAGAACACCTTCTACTTCCCGAAGGAGGAATTCTTCTCCACGATGAAGCATTATTTCAGCGACCTGGGAACTTCGGCGAAGTATCTGCGCAAGGATCAGCTTCCGCCGCACTACCGCATCCCCTACAGGTGCCTGTACTCCGTCAACGTCGACAATATGTTCATGGCGGGTCGCCAGGTGAGCGTATCCCACATCGCGCTGGCTTCCACCAGGGTGCAGAACGTCACCGGCCAGATGGGAGAAGTGGTCGCCGTGGCCGCGGCCATCTGCAAGAAGCACGGCTGCTCCCCCCGGGAGGTCTACACCCAGCACCTCGACGAACTGAAGGAAGCTTTCAAGTAATAGTCAAGCAGCTGAATTGACCAGTTCCTCCGGCCTGCAGCACAGAACGCGGGCCAGGTTGAGCATTGTCGAGGCCTCCGCCTTGCCAAGGTCCTGGCGACCCTGTTCATAGGCCTGCACCATCCTGAGGGTGATGCCGCATCGCCGGGCGAGTTCTTTCTGGGTTAGCCCCAGCGCCTTGCGACGGACTTTAACCGGGTTTGGTGCTGCGGCGTTGAAGGCCCTGATTCTCTCCAATGCCATATCAACCGTTTTGTGTACGTCTGCCTCGTGCAGGGGGTGGTACATATCCGCGAGCAGTTCTATCGGCAAACCGTGGGAATCGATATAGGCGAAGCTGAGCCCGGTATACCATTGCAGATAGGCGAGCGTCCAGCCGCACCAGTATTCTTTATAGGGCGGTCCCTGGGTGTACTTTACTTCATCAGGGGATTCTCCTGTGCGTTGGAGGACTGCTTCCGCGAGTTCTATTCCGGACATGCCGCCCAGATACTTTGGGCAGGCCTGCCCGAAAGCGTCCGCTATGCCGCTGGCAAGGAAACGGCGGTAGAAGTCGCCAAGTTCAAGCCCCCTGCCGTTCACGGCATAATCCAGCATCTCTCCGAGCGAATCCATCGCATCGGAAAGGTATAATTCATTGTAGGCGCGCGTCATCATTCTTCCATTTTTCTCTTATGATATCACTTATTAGTATGCCTCCGAAAGGCGATTCTCGCGTTTGATAGAAACTCTCCCTTGCCGCATCGTCGCGGGCTTTGCGACGAGTGGCATAAATGTCGGGCACCGGCGCCGCCCCCAAGAACAGGAGCTGTTCGAAGGCCTTTTCGCTTTTAAGTACCACCTGCTCACCTGGATTTCCGAGTTTCATAGCGGAGGAAAGCTGTTCCAGCGAGATGCCTCCATGAAGGAACGCCTTTGCAAAAGAGAAGTAGCTGTCGTCCGCGCGGTATCCCACGATGAGATCGTAGCCCTCATATTCAGGCAGGAACTCGGCCAGCACATAATCCCTTGCGTCATTTGCGATGCCCATCGGGAGGGCGAACTTCCTGTTCTGAAGCAGGATGGCCAGCCAGTTCAGAATGTGGTATGGCTTCCTGTTCAGATACAGTGTCGTCAGCCCGGCGGTGTCGAGCACGTATTTATTTGCGAAACCCGGCTCCGTGCCGGGGCGTGCCCATTCGAATGCCAGTTCAGTGCTCTCCGTGCAGTAAAAACCGGAGCCGTAATCGTTCCAGCGCTTCCCCCCGCCAAGGAAGGGATGCTCCATCACAATCGGCGACCCGTGATATAGTTCGATTTGCGCATTCATACTCTCGTTATAACGATAGTTTTTGCAAATATATGCTTTTAAATTGAATTCTGCACAAAAAATCAGGCCCCGCATTGCTGCGAGGCCTGAAAGGTATTGTAAGGGAGAACCCTACAGATCCATGAGCTGGCTCTGTACGGTCTCGTCCTTGCGTCCCACTACGATATCCTGGTAGTCCTTGAGACCGGTACCGGCAGGAATCAGGTGTCCGCAGATTACATTCTCCTTGAGGCCTTCGAGGTGGTCGACGCGGCCGCGGATGGCGGCTTCGCTGAGCACCTTGGTGGTCTCCTGGAAGGATGCGGCGGAGATGAAGCTCTCGGTCTTGAGAGCCGCACGGGTGATTCCCTGGAGTATCAGTTTCGCGGTTGCAGGTTCCGCTTTGCGGGTGGACATCACCTTGAGTCCCTGACGCTGCAGCGATGCGTTCTCGCCCTGGAGTTCGCGCTCGGTAATGAGCTGTCCCTCTTCGAAGCGGGTGCTGTCGCCGGGAGCGAGGACAAGGTGCTTGCCGTAGATGGCGTCGTTGACGTCCATGAACTTGGTCTTGTCCACAAGCTCCTCAGGCAGGAATTCGGTATCGCCCGGGTTGGTGATTTCCACCTTGCGCATCATCTGGCGCACGATGATCTCGAAATGCTTGTCGTTGATCTTCACGCCCTGCAGACGATACACGGCCTGAATCTCGTTGACAATGTATTCCTGGGCTTTGACCGGGCCGAGGATGGCGAGGATGTCCTGAGG
>JAGABD010000107.1 GCA_017614795.1 Bacteroidales bacterium | reverse complement strand
CGTAGCGCACCAGGTGCTTGATGAAGTCCTCGGCGAGGCGCATGTTGTCGTGGATGTCGTAGAAGGCCATTTCAGGCTCGATCATCCAGAATTCGGCCAGATGCCTCGGGGTGTTGGAATTCTCGGCGCGGAAGGTGGGGCCGAAGGTGTAGATTTCGCCCACTGCGGTGGCTCCGAGCTCGCCCTCCAGCTGTCCGCTCACGGTGAGTGAAGTCTGGCGGCCGAAGAAGTCGTGGCTGTAGTCGATGCGTCCCTTCTTGTCGCGGGGAACGTTCTCGAGGTCGAGGGTGGTCACCTGGAACATCTCTCCCGCACCCTCTGCGTCCGCAGCGGTGATGAGGGGAGTGTTGAGGTAGACGAAGCCCCTGGAGTGGAAGTATTCGTGGATGGCAAAGGCCATCTGGCTGCGCAGGCGGTAGATTGCACCGAAGGTGTTGGTGCGGGGACGCAGATGCGCGATGGTGCGCAGGAACTCGAAGGTGGTATCCTTCTTCTGGAGAGGGTAACGCACGGGGTCGCAGTCCCCGTAGACCTCAAGCTCGCTTGCCTGGATCTCGACCGCCTGCCCGCTGCCGATGGATTCCACCAGTTTGCCCTTCGCGGCTATGCAGGCGCCGGTTGTGACGCGGGCGAGAAGCGCCGCGTCGGTGGCAGCCTTGTCCACCACTATCTGAATATTGTTGATAGTGGAGCCGTCGTTCAGCGCTATGAAGGCGATGTCCTTGTTGCCGCGCTTTGTGCGTACCCATCCCTTGGCGAGAACCTGCCCGCCGGGAGCCATCTTCAAAAGGTCCTTTACCTTAGTCCTCTGAATATCTTCCATTTGTCTTTCGTTTCAAAAACCGGCTGACCATATCTTCCTTCGCTAAGCTCGGAATGACAGTGCCAGCCGGTTCAAAGTTCTACCGTACTCTATTCCGATTTGGAAGCGGAGTACATTATCTTAAGAGCCGAGCAACGGCGCAACTCCTGTTTTACGTCGGTGATGATACCCATACGCACGTCGCGGTCCGCCTTGATGCAGACGGTCATGAACGCACGGTCCTGTTCGCTCTTGGATTCGCGCTCCGCGGCGATGGAGTCGCGGATGTCGTCCACGCTCTTGAAGGAGTCGTTGAGCTGGATACGGGGTTCGGTACCATACTGGGCCTGCAGTTTCTTGATAGGCGTACCGATGTTGATGTAGGAGGAAAGGTCCTTGCGCTCCAGCTTCACGGATTCGGAAGCATAGGGAGTGCGGATCATAACCTTCTGCTCATTGTCACGCATCTGGGTGGTGACCATAAAGAAGAACAGGAGCATGAACACGATATCGGAGAGGGAGCCCGAGGTTATGCCGGGCATCGTCTTCTTTCCGTCTTTTCTGAACATTGACATAGTGCTATCCTCCTATCTTCTGCGTTTGCCTACATCCTTCGGTTCGGCCTCGGAAATCTGCTGCGGCACGAGTTCCTTGATGATGCCCTGCCTGTCTTCGTCGAGCTGGCCGAACTTCTTCCCGAATTCGCGCATGGCGGCCTCGTCACGGAGTTCGTTGACGGCCTTCACCAGTTCGTTCTGCACGGCGATGTACGCCTGGTAACTGGTGCCGCGGTCGTTCTGCAGCGAAATCACGCCTTTGGACACGGGGCGGTTGCCCAGGCCCTCGATCTCCTTTATCTCCTTGTCCGGGAGATTGGGATCGTCGGTGGGATTGCTGAGGAAGATCTTGGTCCTCTCTTTGAGCATGGAAACATCAAGCGGCTCGTTGCCGGCCATCAGCCTGTCCTGCGCGTTGATCTTCACGACGATCAGGTTGCGCCTGTTCACCTTCTGGTCCTCGGCCTTCTGGTTGGGGTCGGGCATAGGAGGCAGACGGCGGCTGAGTCCCGTATGGGAACCCATGGTGGTCGTCATAAGGAAGTAGCACAGCAGCAGGAAAGCGATGTCGGCCGTCGAACTTGAATTTATTTCCGGTGTTTTCTTTCCCATAATCGTTATGCCTTCTTATTGCTGATGGCGAGACGGATTTCACCGGCGACGATGGAAAGGATTGCCACGATTCCGGCGAAATATGTCAGATAAAGAATGGTGTCGGTAAGTTTAAGCGTGCCGTGAGTGGACTCGATGTCCGTTCCGACGGCGGGGTTGCCCGGGGCGATGAGGTAGGCGATAAGGGCAATCACGACGATGCCTGCCAGCACGATGCCGGTCTTGACGAGGCTCTTCGGGTTGTTCTTGGCGCTCACCGCGATGCCGACGACCACAACGGATGCGACCGCCAGTGCGAGGATGAGGTATCCCCAACCGAGCAATATGTCGACAGGAAGATCGCCCTTGTAGTCGAAGCCCACTGCGAAGCCCCAGACAAGGATGATCGCGCTGATGACGATAATGCCGATCATCGACCAGGTGAATATCTTATTGAGTTTCATTGCGCGAAATGATTACTACTTTTTTGCTTCGTATTTGCTGAGCACGTCGATGAGTGCGATGGAGCTGTCCTCCATATCGATGGTGATGGACTCGATCTTTGCGAGGATGTAGTTGTAGAACACCTGGAGGATCATAGCTACGATAAGACCGCCGACGGTAGTGATAAGAGCGATCTTCATACCTCCTGCAACGACGTTAGGGGAGATGTCGCCGGCACGCTGGATAGCGTCGAAGGCCGCGATCATACCGATAACGGTTCCAAGGAATCCGAGCGACGGGGCGATTGCGATGAAAAGGGAAATCCAGCTGAGTCCGTTCTCCATCTCGCTCATCTGCACCGAGCCGTAGGAAACGATGGACTTCTCGACTACGTCGATGCCCTGGTCGTAACGGAGCAGGCCCTGATAGTAAATGCTTGCGACAGGTCCGCGAGTTTCGCGGCAGACATCCTTGGCGGCTTCGATTCCGCCCTTCTGGAGGGCTTCCTCGACCTTGGCGATGAGAGCCTTGGTGTTGGTCTTGGAGAATGTCAGATAGAGAATCCTCTCGATAGACAGGGCGAGACCGATGATGAGGCAGATGATGATGAGGGACATGAACCCTGCTCCACCTTCGATGAATTTGGTCTTGAGAGCCTGGGTGAGGGGAACCTCGGGCGCGGCGGCGGTAAGGTCTGCAAGTGACTGGGGAGCGGCGACTTCCGTTGCTTCCTGTTCAGGAGCGGGCTCGTCCTGTGCCAGAGCAATGTTTGCAGTGAAGGCCATCAAGGCCGCTGCTGCGAGAATCATAAAAAACTTTTTCATGACTGGTTTTTTGTGTTTAGTTAGTTTATCGTTAGTAAATAATTATTTCCAAAATCAACGCAAGATAGCGAAAAAAATCAAAACGTCAAAGGTTTTGGGGCAACTTATTAAGACATTTCCCCGCGAAGCGGGACTTGCAGGAGCTCTTTCACTTTGTCGTTCAACGGGTTGCAGCCCATCAGATGGAAGAGTTTCGCAAGGGCCCCCTCCGTGGTCAGGTCGCGTCCGGAGACCACTCCCGCGTTCTTCAGCGCCTTGCCCGTGGCGTAGAGGTCCATATTCACTTCGCCGGCGGGGCATTGCGTCACGTTGAGCAGAATCCTGCCGCTGTCGGCGGCCTCTTTCACTATGTCGATGAACCATTGTTTGGAGATGGCGTTGCCCGAGCCGTAGGTCTCGAGGATGACGGCGCGGATGCCTTCTCCCAGCAGCACGTTGCGGGCCACCTGGGGCGTGATTCCGGGGTGGACCTTCAGGATCGCCACGCGCGTATCGAGATTCGTATTTATCTTCAAATCAGCGTCTTGCGGAGGCAGGGGAAGGATGTGCGGAGTGTTGTAGCGGATGCTTATTCCCGCCTCGGCGAGCACCGGGTAATTGGGGCTGCGGAAGGCGTCGAAAGACACCGCGTTCATCTTTGTGGAACGGTTGCCGCGGAGCAGCTGGGAGTTGAACCAGATGCACACTTCGGGCACCAGCGCGTGCCCGTCGGGATCTTTCGCCGAAGCGATCTCCACCGCCGAAACGAGGTTCTCGCGTCCGTCGGTGCGGAGGCTTCCGATCGGCAGCTGGCTTCCCGTGAACACCACAGGCTTTGCGAGGTCTTTCAGCATGAAGCTCAGCGCGGATGCGGAGTAGGCCATCGTGTCGGTGCCGTGAAGAACCACGAAGCCGTCGTACTTTTCGTAGTTGTCGCGGATGATCTCGGCTATCGAGCACCAGATTTCCGGCACTATGTCGGAGGAGTCGATGAGAGGGTTGAAGGTGCGGTGGTCGATTCGCAGGTCGAAGCGGCGCAGTTCGGGCACTTCCTCCAGGATTCCCGAGAAGTCGAAGGGCACGAGGCCTCCGTCTCCGGCGCTTTCCTTCATTCCGATGGTGCCTCCCGTGTAGATTAGCAGGACGGCTGATTTCTTCTGTTTCATATTGCGAAAAGTCTTTCGGCGTTGGCCGTGGTGACGCTCGCCACGGTTTCCATATCCGTATTCTTGATTTCTGCTATTTTGGCCGCGATGAGCGGGATGTTGGCGCTTTCGTTGCGCGTTCCCCGAAGGGGAGTGGGGGCGAGATAGGGGGCGTCCGTTTCGAGGAGGATGCGCTCGAGGGGCACCTGCCTCACCACCTCCGGGAGCTTGGCGTTCTTGAAGGTGACCACTCCGCCGATGCCTATCGACCAGTCGCCGTAAGGCTGAAGGGCGAAGAAGGTCTCGGCGCTGCCGCTGTAGGCGTGGAGATTTCCGCGGAGATGCAGATGCGCGCAGTCGCGGATGATGTCCAGGAAGTCTTCGGTCGCTTCGCGCAGATGGATGTTCACGGGGAGATTGTGCTCCGCCGCGAGTTCGAGCTGTACCCTCAGCGCCTCCTTCTGCTGGGCGGCGAATTCCTTGCCGTAGTGGTAGTCCAGGCCGATTTCGCCGATCGCCACGGGCCCTTTTGCGAACCAGGGCTCGAGCGCGGCTATTTCGTCCTGCCACTTTTCGTCGACCGAGCCGGGATAAAGCCCCAGCATAGGGAAGAGCACGCCCGGATGCCTTCCGCAGAGGGCGAAGTGGGCGGGACGTTCCTTCGAGTCGATGTCCGCCTGGATCAGGCGGGTGACGCCGGCTTCGACAGCCCGGAGAACCACGGCGTCTTCTTCGCCGCGGTAGGCCTCGTCGCTGCAGTGGGTATGTGTGTCGACGAATATCACGGACACAAATATACTATATTTTATAACAGACCGTGCACCTTTGGAGCAGGTCTATTGCGATGAATCCTTCGGCTTCCAGCAGGCCGGCCAGGCGCGACACTTCGCCGAAGGCGATGCCGGAGTCGTGGCAGAGTTCGTCCATAGTCGCGCCGCGGGCCGCCTTGATTCGAAGGGCGAGCGAAACGAGAGCCTCCTTTTCCTCGTCGGAACTGTCCCTGAAGCGCTCCAGGATGCTTTCCCGTAGCCCGGTCTTGTTGCGCCTGGACCACACCCCGAGGCCGAGGTCCTCGCAGAAGGCCGCTGGCGACCAGACGGCCTCCGCGAGCTTCTGCCCGATGAGCGCGTTGCAGCCGGCGGAACGCGGATCGTCGATGCGTCCGGGAAGGGCGTAGACTTCGCGTCCGTATTCGCTTGCGAGATGGCAGGTGATGAGCCCGCCTCCGTGTATCTTGGACTCGGTTATGAGCACGGCGTTGCTGAGCCCCGCGATGATGCGGTTCCGCCTCAGGAATGTGTTTGGAGTGGGTCCCGTCCCGGGAGGATAGTCGGTGATTATGGCGCATCCGGGAGTGCTCTCGATGCGTTCCGCGAGGCGCGCGTGCTGTTTCGGATAGATGTCGTCGATGCCCACGGGAAGAACGGCGACGGTGGGCAGTCCGGAGTCCATCGCGGCAATGTGCGCCGAGGCGTCCACGCCGTAGGCGAGCCCGCTCACGATGACCGGTTTGTCGCGGCACTCGGACATCGCCCGCACCAGCTTAGGAGTCCATTCCCGCCCGTACGGCGAAATGTCCCTGGTTCCCACCACGCCTACGGCGGGGGACCTTCCCAGGACCGTCGCTATGTCCGAACTCGAGCGAAAGTACAGCCCCGCCGGAGGGTCCGCGCACTCCTTCAGCAGCGCCGGGTAGTCCGGCGAAGTGTACGGCAGGTAGCCGCAGCCTTGCGCCGCCAACTTCTCCAGTTCTTCTCCCGCCTGCTCCTCCGCCTCGCGGGTGATCATTCCCTTGTATTTCGAAAACGGCCCGAGAATGCCATCCAGGGCCTTTGCGGGCAGGTCGAACACCGCCCGCGCGCTCCCCAGCGCCTCCATCAGACGCAGGGAACAAAGCGGCTCGAAACCGAAGATGCGCCCCAGGGCACAGGCGCACGCCGCCTCTCTGCTTACACTTTTTTCCATGCCCCGAATGTAAGCCAATAAAACATAAATCTGCGGCCGAATAAAGAAACCGGTCGCAGATTTTTATGTTTTCGTATGACTTAAATTTTCTTTTTAAGCCTTAACGTTTTCTTTTATATGATAAGGAGCGCGTCGCCGTAAGGACCGAAGCGGTAATCCTGCTCCAGGGCGACCTCGTAGGCGTGCATCACGTTCTCGAATCCGCCGAAGGCGGCCTCGGCCATCAGCATTGTCGAGCAGGGCTCGTGGAAGTTGGAGACGAAAGCGTCCGCCACCGCGAACTCATAGGGAGGGAAGAGGAACTTGTTGGTCCAGATGTCGTTCGCCTTGATTTCGTGCTGGGTGGTCACGTAGGTCTCGAGGGCGCGCAGGACGGTGACGCCCACTGCGAGCACCTTGCCGCCCGTACGCTTTGCGAGGTTGACGCGCTGCGCCGCCTCTTCGGAAATTATCATCCTTTCCCCGTCCATGCGGTGCTTCGAGAGGTCCTCGACGTCCACGGGGTTGAAATGCCCGCGGCCCATATGCACGGTGATAAAAGTGCGGTCGATGTCGGCGAGAATCATCCTGTTGAGGAGCTCTCGGCTGAAGTGCAGGCCTGCCGCAGGAGCCGAAACGGCGCCCTCGTGGGCGGCGAAGATGGTCTGGAAATCATCGACGTCCTGTTCGTCCGGTTCGCGGTCGATGCATTCGGGAAGGGGAGTCTTGCCGAGGGCGAAGAGGCTCTTCTTGAACTCGTCGTACGGTCCGTCGTAGAGGAAACGCAGGGTTCTGCCCCTCGAGGTGGTGTTGTCGATGACCTCGGCCACCATGCTCTCGTCCTCTCCGAAATAGAGCTTGTTGCCTATGCGGATCTTGCGGGCGGGCTCCACTATCACGTCCCAGAGTTTCTGGTCGCGGTTGAGTTCGCGCAGCAGGAACACGGTGATTTCGGCGCCGGTGCGCTCCTTCTTGCCGGAAAGCCTGGCGGGGAAGACGCGGGTGTCGTTCAGCACGAACAGGTCGCCCTTGCCGAAGTATTCCACTATGTCCTTGAAAAGCCTGTGTTCGATTTCGCCGGTCTTGCGGCGGAGTACCATAAGTTTGCACTCATCCCTCCACCTGGTAGGCCTGAGGGCGATTTTTTCCTTCGGAAGATCGAAGTTGAACTGGGAAAGTTTCATAATTCCAAATAGAGTCGATACTCTATTTATACGGTGAAAACCTCCAAAAAGTTTCACACCTTCGCTTCGCGGAAGACTTCCTGTATCGAAGGGTAGGTGTTGGTGAGGAAGCGGGGCAGGGAAGAGCGGGCCACCCAGGCGGCCTTCGCAATGTCTTCTTCGCGCTGCGGAGTGAGGTCCACGGGGTCGGTGTAGAGGCAGTCGTACCACCAGGTGTGCTTGAGATGCCAGATGCCGTCGCGCAGGTAGCAGTGGTCGGTTATGCAGATGAGCCCGCGCAGCTCCAGCTTGTCGACACCGGTCTCTTCCTGGATCTCGCGGAGCGCCGTCACTTTTATGTCTTCTCCCTTCTCCTGATGCCCCTTGGGAAGGTCCCAGAGGCCGTTTCTTTCTATAAGGAGATAGTCGCCCCGGCGGTTGCTCACCAGTCCTCCGGCGGCGTTCACTTCCTTGAATTCGGCGCAGAGCCTGCGGTACACCTTGTCGGTGTTGGGCACGGGGATGTAGATTCGGGAAAGTTCCTGCGAAGCCTCGAACATCAGCACGAGGGTGTGCATGTCTATCTTCTCGCCAAGGTGGAATTCCACGGCATTGGGGTCCGCAAGGGCCTGGTCCTCGGGCTCGCAGATGATGATGCAGCGTTTCTCGAAATATATCCTGTGCATAATTTTGCTATCTTTGTACGATACGCAACTGCAAAAATAAGAAAAATCCGCTTATGGCACAATTCAACAGCAAGCACGGAATAGTCTCCGCTCCGCAGGCGGCCCTCTTTATGGCCTTCACCGATATGCGGAACTTCGTAAATATGCTTCCCGAAGACCAGAAGCGGAGCGCGGTTGCCGATTTCGACACCCTTCGCGGCAATGTTTCAGGAATGGACGTGGGCGTGCGCATAACCCGTCGCGAACCTTATTCATATATAGAGATACAGGACGACGGAGCCCCCTTCCATTTCACCCTTATGCTTCATTTCGAGCCCGCCTCGGAGCCTGCCAAGACCGATTTCAGCGTCGATCTCGAGGCGGACTTGAACGTGATGCTCAAGATGATGCTCGGCGGCAAGATAACCCAGGTGCTCGACAGCATAGTCGACTCGCTGGTGGCGCTTAGCGAGGGCCGCCGTCCCGAAGGGATGCCCGAAGATTTCCATTTCTGATGCCCGACCTGCCCGTTTCCATAAGGCTCAACCCCTTCAAGGGTCCCGACGGTCCCGACGGAGCGCCCGTTCCCTGGTCGCCCTGGGGCCGCATTCTTTCCGGCCGCCCGAACTTCACCCTCGACCCCCTGTTCCACGCTGGCTGCTACTATGTGCAGGACAGCTCGGCGATGTTCGTGGGGCATCTTTTCCGCAAATATCTGCCGAAGCTGGACTTCCCGCGGGTGCTGGACCTTTGCGCCGCCCCGGGAGGCAAGACCACCGACCTTGCGGCTTCGCTTCGCGAACGCTGCGGAGATGCCTTCGAGCTGATAGCCAACGAGGTGATGGCGAAGCGGGCGCGGGTGCTGGCGGACAACGTGGCGGCCTGGGGCGATGCAAACGTGAAGGTGTGCAGCGTCGATCCTTCGGTGATAGGCAGGGAGCTGCCGGGGTATTTCGATGTGATAGTTGCCGACGTGCCCTGCAGCGGCGAGGGGATGTTCCGCAAGGACCCGCGTGCCGAGGCCGAATGGAGCCCGGCCGTGGTGGAACTCTGCGCCGCTCGCCAGAAACGCATACTCGCCGACGTCTGGCCCGCGCTTCGCGAAGGAGGTCTGCTGATATATTCCACCTGCACCTACGAAGATGCCGAGAACGACGCCAACCTTCGATGGGCGGCAGAAACCCTCGGCGGGGAGATAATTCCTCCGGAAGATGAATTCGGCGCTTACGGCGTCCGCCTCACCTCCTGCGGCAGCCTGCTCAAGGCGGGCGAAGTCCCCGGCGAAGGCCAGTGGGCCGGGGCGCTGGTGAAGACGGTGCCATCACCGGGCCGCCCTTCGGCGGCATTATCAGGGGCTCTGCCCCTAATGTACCCCGCCGACGCCGTGCGTCGGTCGTCGAATCCTTCGGGCGTCTCCGAGCCCCCGCGCGTCGAGCTGACCCTCGAGCAGGCTCAACGCTATCTCCATCGCGACAGTTTTCCTCTGCCCGATGCGCCCCTGGGGATGATAACGGTGTGCTATCGCGGCCATCCACTGGGCCTGGCGAAAAACCTCGGCAAGCGCATCAACAACCTCTATCCGAAGAACCGTAGGATACTGATGGACGTATAAAATGCCATTATTCGCCAAGATTGCTTAAATTCGTCCTCACGAAAGATTATTCAACAAACAAAGTATATATATGAAAAAGGTATTAGTATTTATGATTTCATTTGCGATGCTCGCAGCCTGCGGTCCCAAGCAGGAGAAAGTTCCCGCGATCGACCTGTCGAATATCGACACCACTTTCGCTCCGGGAGCGGATTTTTACAGATATGCAGTCGCCGGATGGCAGAAGAACAATCCCCTCGGAGCTGAATATGCCCGTTTCGGCACCTTCGACCGGCTTCGCGAAAACAATGTCGAACGTCTCAACGACCTCTTCGCATCGATGGCTACCATGAAGACGAAGAAGGGGAGCGTCGACCAGAAGATAGTCGACCTGTACAAGCAGGGCCTCGACTCCGTGCGTCTCAACGCAGAGGGAGCGGCTCCGCTGCAGAAGTATATCGCCGAGGTCCAGGCAATCGCCGACAAGAAGGAATTCGCCTCCCATCTTGCAAAGATGCATCTCGAGGGCGAAGGCAGCCTCTTCCACGTGTTCGTGGAGGCCGACCTTATGGACAGCGACAGCCAGATTCTCTATCTCAGCCAGGGCGGTCTTGGAATCGGCGACCGCGACTACTATGTGAAGAAAGAGAACGCGGCCCTGAAGGAGGGCTACCGCGCATTTCTCGTGAAGGTTCTTGAACTCGCAGGTGTTCCCGAGGCCGCAAAGATTGCCGACAACACCGTCGCAGTCGAAGACTACCTCGCACTGAATTCCTGGACCAGGGAGCAGGAGCGCGACTACATCAAGCTCTACAACCCTATGTCCACTGCGCAGATTGTCGAAGCCTTCCCCGGATTCGACTTCGCCGCCTTCTTCGAGGCCGGCGGTCTGCCGGAGCAGGAGAAGATTATCGTGGGTGAGCCTTCTTTCTTCCAGGCACTGAGCGACTATGTCGCGAAGACCGACCTCGCAGTTCTCAAGGATTATGTGCTCGCACACCTCGTGAGCGGCGGTTGCGGCGCCCTGAACGACGAGTTCTACGACGCCCAGTTCGAGTTCTACTCGCGTCAGCTTTCCGGCATACAGGAGCAAAAGCCCCGCTGGAAGAGGGCCATGGCGGTGCCTAACGGAGTCCTCGGCGAAGCCGTCGGACAGATGTACGTGAAGAAGTACTTCCCCGAATCTTCCAAGAAGAAGATGCTCGCACTCGTGAAGAACCTCCAGGAGGCTCTCGGACAGCACATCGACGAACTCGAGTGGATGGGCGACAGCACCAAGGTCAAGGCCCACGAGAAGCTCGACAACTTCACCGTGAAGATCGGCTATCCCGACAAGTGGAAGGATTACAGCACCCTCGAGGTGGATCCCGAAAAGAGCTACTACGAGAACCTGCGCGCGGCCAGCCGCTGGTATATCGCCGACAACCTTTCCAAGCTCGGCAAGCCGACGGACAAGACCGAATGGGGTATGACTCCTCAGACGGTGAACGCCTACTACAACCCCACAACCAACGAGATCTGCTTCCCTGCGGCCATCCTGCAGCCTCCTTTCTTCAATCCTGACGCCGACGATCCCGTGAACTACGGCGCAATCGGAGTCGTCATCGGACACGAAATGAGCCACGGATTCGACGACCAGGGACGCCTCTTCGACAAGGACGGCAATATGAACAACTGGTGGACCGACGAGGACGACGCCAAGTTCCGCGAGAAGGCCGAGGTGCTTGCCTCCCAGTTCGATGCGGTCGAGATTCTTCCCGGCGTGCACGCCAACGGACACTTCACCCTTGGCGAGAACATCGGCGACCACGGCGGACTCAGCATTGCCTGGACCGCAATGGAGAACGCTATGAAGGGCAAGAGCCAGGACCTCATCGACGGCTTCACTCCCGCCCAGCGCTTCTATCTCGGCTACGCCACAGTGTGGGCGCAGAACATCACCGACGAGGAGAAGGCCCGCCTTACCAACATCGATCCCCACTCTCTCGCGGAGAACCGCGTGAACGTGTCTCTGCGCAATTTCGCCACCTTCTTCGAGGCATTCGACATCAAGGAAGGCGACCCGATGTGGAGGCCCGAGGCCGAACGCGTACATATCTGGTAAATGGACGCCGGGCGCTTCATAGCCTCGAAAATCAAATTCAGAGGGAGACTGGCTGTCGTCGCGATAGCCGTCTCCTTCTTTGTCATAATCATTTCCCTTGCAATATCGGGGGGCTTCCGCGAGCAGATTCGCGGGGGGCTGTCTTCGCTGGGCGGCGATGTCGCGATAACCGGCACCCGTGTCAACTATTTCAGCCCCGACGACCCCATCCTTTCGGACCCTTCGTGGCTCCCCGATGTGCAAAAGGTGAAGGGAGTGAGCGAAATCGTTCCCGTAGCCTACCGTGCCGGCATCGTGCGCAACGGCTCTTCCATCCAGGGAGTGCTCATCAAGGCGATGCCTTCGGCCGATACCTCCGCGCTCTCGGTTTCCATCCCCCGCAGGCTCTCCACCCGTATGGGACTGAAGCCCGGCGACGAGATGACCACCTATTTCGTGGGTGAACGCCTGAAGATCCGCAAGTTCAAGGTGCGCGATGTGCACGACCCTCTCGTCGAGGCGGACGAGAACCTCGTCGTGTACGCTTCGCTGCCCGACATCCAGCGTGTAAACGGCTGGCAGCCCAACCAGGTCAGCGCTCTCGAAGTGCGGCTCGATGCCCGGTTTCGGGGCCGGGACGCCCAGGTGCGCAAGGCCTCCGAAATCGGCATCATCGCTTCGATGGGCACCGCAGATGACGAGCCCCACGTGCTTGCCAAGGCGGCCGCCAACACTTATTCAGCCCTCTTCGACTGGCTGGAACTAATCGATTTCAACGTACTTGCAATCCTGCTGCTGATGACTCTGGTGGCGGGGTTCAATATGATTTCGGGACTGCTCATAATGCTCTTCCGGAACATCTCCACCATCGGTACCCTCAAGGCGGTCGGAATGACCGACCGACACATCGCGGGAGTGTTCCTGCGCGTGGCTTCGGGCACCGTCCTCAAAGGGCTGGCGATCGGGAACGCCGCCGCCCTTCTTTTCTGCCTCATCCAGGGCACGACGCACTTGATCAGACTCAACCCGGCAAACTACTTCGTTTCATTCGTGCCGATTCACGTCGCCCCGTTCCAGATTCTCGCGGTGGACATCGCGGCCTACGCCGCCATAATGCTCCTCCTGCTGATACCCTCGCTTTTCATCTCGAAAGTGGACCCTGCCGAAACCGTCAGGGTAAAATAAACCTTCCAGGGACAATAACGTCTGAAGACTGTTATTACCACAACCAATGACACTGAAACTAAAACGCATTCTTCTGCCTGTGCTCCTTATGCTGGCGGGCTCGCTTGCCTTTGCGGGAGAAATCGACAGGCGCATCGAATCGGATCTTGCGCGGCGGGGCGTCAAGCCTTCCTCCGAAGCAGATGCGGCGCTGCTGGTGCGGCGCTACTTCCTGGTGGTCACCGATCGCATTCCAACTGAGGCGCAGACCAAGGCATTCCTGAAGAACCCGGACCGCACGGCACTGGTGGACAGCCTTCTTGCCAGCGACGGCTTTGCCGGGAAACTGGTTTTGAAATGGGGCGACCTGCTTCGCATCAAATCCGAATTTCCCAGCTGCATGTGGCCGAACGCGGTGCAGGCATTCAACAAATGGCTGCTTGAAGAATTCCGCGCCAATACCCCCTACGACCAGTTTGTGAGGGAACTTCTGTCCGGCACGGGAAGCAATTTCCGCTGCCCCCAGACCAACTTCTACAGGGCCGGTTCCGACCGCACTCCCCGCAAGTTCGCATCCGACGCGGCGCTGCTTTTCCTCGGCCGAAGGGAAGCCCCCGAAGAGTGGCAGCCTTTCTTCAGCCAGATAAAGTTCAAGAGCACCAAGGAGTGGAAGGAAGAGATACTCTGCCTGGACGTCGACGTGCTGCCGCCGGAACTTCCGATAAAGCTCGGCGACAAAAGCGTGACGCTCGAGGACGGCACGGACTACCGCGTTCCTTTCGTGAACTGGCTGGCATCGGCGGACAACCGCGATTTCGCAATGGCCTTCGCCAACCGTCTCTGGTTCTGGCTGATGGGAAGAGGCATAATCCATCCGGTCGACGACCTCGCCAATGCGGGAGCCCCTTCCAATCCCGGACTGCTTGACTATCTGACCGACAGGTTCATATCTTCCGGCTTCGACGTGAGGGCCCTCGCGAGGGAGATTCTTCTTTCCGACGCTTTCGCGCGCAGCACCATCTACGAGGAGCCTTGCGACGACGCGCTATTTGCCCATTATATCCAGAGCCGCCTCACCGCCGAGCAGATTTGCGATGCCCTGTGCGACATCACAGGCGTGCCGGACAAATACTCCAGCCGCGCCCCCGAGCCGTTCACCAACTTTCCCGCCGGAACCCGCGCGGTGGAGGTATGCGACGGCACCATCACTACTCCGCAACTCGATATTTTCGGACGCCCCTCGCGAGACGTTCCCCTCGAAAGCGGACGCGACAACACGGTGAATTCCAAGCAGATACTCTATCTGCTCAATTCCACGGACATACAAAGCAAGCTGCGTAAAAGCCCCTGGCTGCGAAACTTCCAGTGGAATGGCAACATCGAATCCATCACGGGCCAGGTCTACATGCGTGTGCTTTCCAGGCCCGCGACTCCCGAAGAAGTCAAGGCGGTTTCCCGCTGGTACGACGGCGTGAAGAACTCCGGCGTCAGCTACCGAACCCTTGCCGAATCCCTTGTCTGGGCACTTCTGAATACCGATGAATTCTTATTCCTGAACTGATATGAAACGCTTCCTGACAATAATTGCGGCGATACTGCTTCCCGTAGTCGGGTTGCAGGCGCAGAAGGCAAAAGCCGTAGTTTACATCTACCTCGACGGAGGCTCTTCCCAGACCGATACCTTCGATCCCAAGCCGGAGGCGGGCTACGGCGTCACGGGCAAATACAAGAATCCCATCGAGACTAAGATTCCCGGCGTGTACTTCGGCGAAAGACTGGTGAAACTTGCGGCCATCGCGGACCGTCTGGCGGTGCTCAGGGGTATGTGCGACGGCACCAACGCCCACGAGACCGGGCACTACCGAATGCTCACCGGCGACATGACCGGCAACGACATAGTCTACCCCTCCTACGGGGCGATGATAGCCTATAAGAAACGCGCAGAATATGACAACCCGCTCTTCCCATACATCTGCATAACAGAGGCCTCCACCCGATTCAACGAAGCCGGCTTCCTGAATGTGATGTTCAAGCCCTACGACACCGGAGGCAAGCCCAACGACCAGTTTTTCGACGTCAGCGGAATAGTGGACCACAACATGCCCGACGCCCTTATGGAGTCGCGCCGTGCGCTTCTGAATGAAATCTCCGCCCTTGGCAAAAAGGTGCAGCAGACCGAAGAGGTGCAGAAGGCTGCGAAATACCGCAGCCAGGGTTGGGAGCTGATGCTGGGCGATGTGCGTAAGTGCTTCGACCTGAACTCGGAACCCGACTCGGTGCGGAAAGCCTACGGACGCAACAACTTCGGCCAGTCCTGCCTCGCTGCGCGCAAACTCGTGGAGCAGGGAGTGCTGGTGACCATGGTGCGTTTCCGCGGCTGGGACACCCACAAGGAGCACTTTAAACGCATGGACCAGCGTCTGGACGAACTGGACGCAGGCGTATCTTCCCTCATCCTCGACCTTGAGGCCAGAGGACTTCTCGACAGTACAATCATAGTTGTCGGCGGCGAGTTCGGCAGAACTCCCGTGATTGCGTTTGGGCCACCATGGAACGGAGGCAGGGGCCACTATGGGGCAGCTTTCTCCTATATAGTCGCAGGCGGCGGCTTCAAGGGCGGAGTCGTCTTGGGCGCTACGGATGCCAAGGGAGAAAAGGTAATCGACCGCAAGATTTATCCAGCGGACCTCTGGGCGAGCGTCTACTCTCTTATGGGCATCGACCCGCTGGGAACTGTGGAACACCCCGTGCTGGGTGATATACCGATGCTTCCTTCCTACGGAAAGGAGGGCCAGAGCAACGGAATGTTGACCGAAATAATGGAGGCGAGGTGATGAAAAGGGTATTGATAATACTTGCGGTGCTGGCAATCTGCCTCCCCGCAGCCGCCCAGAAGGGCAATATCGGTTATGTCTATCCTGCCGGAGCAAAGCGGGGAACCACCGTCGAAGTGACCGTCGGCGGGCAGAATATCTCCAAGGCAAAGTCCGTGGTTATCAGCGGCAAAGGTGTCAGCGGGGAGATTCTGGCAGCCTCCGAGCAGCCCAAGCGCAAGGGTCGCAAGAAGAAGGATATAGGCGAAGAGGATAACCTCCAGCTTGCCGACCGGGTGAAGTTCCGCATCAGCATCGCCAAGGATGCCGAACTCGGACTGCGTGACCTTCGACTCGTGCTGCCTAACGGCATGAGCAACCGGCTCTATTTCGAGGTGGGCGAGTTGCCCGACGTGCTGGAGAATCCCAAGGAGGCGCTTTCTGGCTCCTCTTCCTCGCTGCCTGTTACCTTCAACGGCCAGATAATGCGCAGCGACGTGGACCGATTCCGCTTCAGTGCGGTGAAGGGCCGCCAACTGGTGCTTCAGGTTAAGGGACGCATATTCGTTCCCTATATGGCGGACGCAGTGCCCGGCTGGTTCCAGCCCATCATCCGCCTCTACGGTCCCGACGGCAAGGAGATAGCCTATAACGACGACTATCGTTGGAACGTGGATCCCGTGCTTTTCTTCAAAGTTCCCGAGAGCGGCAATTACGAAGTTGAAATCAACGACGCGCTCTACCGCGGACGCGAGGACTTCGTTTACCGTATAGATGTGGGTGAACTGCCTTTCATCACTTCGGTTTCGCCTCTCGGCGGGCCTTCGGGCAGAAAGAACGAAATCAAACTTACGGGCTACAACCTGAAGTCCGAAAAGATGAAGCTGAAATGTTCCAAAGAGGGTAAGATTGGTGTTGTGGCCCAGGGCCCGGGAGGCCTACATTCCAACCGGATGTGGTTCTATTCCGACATTCGCAACCAGTTGAACACCAAGAAGATGGAACCCAATACCGAGATGGCGGCAGCCTGGGAACTGTCCTCCGGAGAGGTCTGCGAGAATGTAATCTCGAAGCCTCTGGAGCAGCACTGGTACAGCGTTGAGGTGGAAAACAGGAAACCCGTTCATTTCGAAGTAATGGCCCGCCGCCTGGGTGCCCCCACCGACGTAAAGATGACGCTGTTCGACAGCTATATGAATGTGGTGAAGGATGTCGACGACACGGAGGATCCTGACGAGAGCCTGATGACTCATTTCGCCGACCCGGAGCTCACCATGAAACTGCAGCCCGGCAAGTATTATGTGCGCATCGTCGAAGCACAGGCCCATGGCGGCCCGGAATACGCCTACCGCTTCAGCTGGGCGCCCGCTCAGCCGGACTTCTCGCTATTCATCGAGCCCGCGACCATATCCGTTCCGGAGCAGGGCTCGGCCGTCTTCACGGTCCAGATGAACCCCAAGCAGAATTTCCGCGGGGCGGTCGACATATCGGTCTCGGGCCTTCCTCACGGATTCAAGGTCGCGGGCAACCGCATCGAGCAGTTCAAGAAGAAGACATTTGTTTCGATAACCGCCCCCGAAGGGGCCGAAAAGGGTACCATCATGCCTAAGGTGACAGGCACCGCCGAGATGAACAACACGTCCGTCACACGCGATGCGGTCCCCGCCGAATCGATGATGCAGGCCTTCTACTATACCCACCTGATGCCGATGGAGGAATTCCGCGTTGAGGTGGGGGAGAAGACGCCTTTCCGCATCAAGGTGGTTCGGGACGGCAGAGGGCCGCTGCACATCGAGCGTGGAGGGACCTTCCCGGTGAAGGTGGTGCTGGAGCGCGACCCCGGCTTCAATTCGCCCGTCACCCTTATGATGAAGTCCACCGACGGTTTCATCAAGGCCGAGGCGGTGGTGGTGCCGGAAGGGGAGTGCGAGGGGGTGCTTGAACTGAAGGTGCGTGAGGTGGTCAAGTCCAAGCGCACGGTCTATCCGCGCATCTCTGTCTACGGCGTCGTCAAGGGCTCTTCCAAAAAGATTGCCGGTAAAGGACGCAATGCTTACGTTGCCTCCGTCACGGCCTATGCGCCGGTGTTTATTGCAGAATTGGATGGCTTGAAGCAATAAAATGGCCGCCCACCTGCGCGTCGGGCAAAGGGCAGCCAGGAGTCCCACAAGGGGAGCTCCAGTCTGCATTGCCCGCCTACGCAACGCTCCCGCAAGCGGCCATTAGTGGCATCTAAGGATATCCGCCCCGCCCGCGACAGCCAGGGCTTCGGCGGCGGGAGTATCGCCGCGGGTGAATCGTTTGTCGGCGACGCCCGCAAGCACGGGTTTGCCGAAACGGCGGAAAACCGCCAGCGAACGCAGCAGTTCCCAGTTCTGCTCTTCGGTCTTCGCAAAGCCGAAACCGGGGTCCAGTATCCAGTCCCGGATGCCGAGCGCTTCGGCCTTGCGGGCGAAATCCTCGAAATACTCTTCGACTGCCTTGACTATGCCCTGAGGGTACTCCACAAGGCTGTCCATCGTGCGCGGATTGCCCCTTTTGTGCATCGCGATGAAGGGAAGTCCCAACTCTGCCACGAGGGGCAGCATCGCCGGGTCGTCTTCTCCCGCTGAGATATCGTTTACGGTAAAAGGCCCGATCAGGTCGCAGGCCTTCCGCACCACCTCCGCGCTGGTGGTATCTATCGAATACAAACCCGCCGGAAGGCGCTTCAGCACGGGCTCCAGCCTGCGCCACTGCTCCTCGGGGGAAACGTCCGGAGCGCCGGGTTTGGTGGAAGCGGGGCCGAGGTCCACCATCCAGGCTCCGCGGGCGAACCAGTCTTCGATTCGCGCAATCGCGTCATCCTCGCCGCGGGCTATGCTGCCCGCAAAAAAAGAATCCGGGGACAGGTTCACTATCCCCAGAATCTTGACTTCTCCGTAAGGTCCCTTCATTATTCGGAAAACAACGGGGGAACAATGTCGAAATTGCCCTTTTCGGGCGTTTCGATGCGGCGGAAAGCGCGCACCGTCAGCACCAGTATGATGGCGCTGGCGAAGAATCCCGGCCAGTACCACTGTCCCAGCACGTCCATCCAAGACTCCACGTCCTTGAGCGACTCGATATGCCCGAGGCAAAGCGCGATGGTATTGTTGGTGAAGTGCATCAGTATCGTGAGCTTGAGCGAGCCGGTCTTGTAATAGACATAGCCGAACAGCAAGCCGAGCATGAATGCCGGAATCGCCTGCCAGGGGTTCATATGGATTACCGCGAAGAAGAGGGCGGAAACGCTGATGGCGAGCCAGGGCTTTGTGCCGTGCCCGAGCAGTCCGCGAAGCACCATGCCCCTGCAGAGCCACTCCTCGAAGAAAGGAGCGAAGAGGCTCACGCAGATGAAGTTGATCCAGAACTTGCCGGAAGTCATTCCCTTGAGGATGTCTTCAAGCCATTTGGGCATTGAGGGCAGAAGCGAATTCAGCGCATCGCAGCAGAATCCCGCCGCGAAGGTGCCGACCATCGCGAGCGATGCGGCGAGGAAGCCTCCGAGCGGAGCGAAATGGTCGTTGTCCAGCAGTGTGCCGTAGCCGGTCATCGCATTGCGTCTGCTTTGTCCGGAGGCCCACATCATCGCGAAGATGAACATCAGCGGGTATGACACGATCATTCCGTACTCCATTCCGGCGCTTTGGCCGAGAACGGCTACGAAAGCCAGCGATACCGCATTGCCCGCCAGGGCTCCCAGCAGGAAAAGGGCCAGCAATATAAAGAGGTCGGCCACCCCCGGAACACACCGGGTATAGTGGCCGAACACATTGAAATTGCCGCGTTTTGCGCGTGCCATACTAGTAGAGAGGCGAAGGATAGACGCCCTGCTTCACGAGGCTTGCGAACTTCTCCACCACGCCCGGACGGTCTTCCTTGTAGGTGACGCCGAACCAGTGCGAAGGAGTGGAAAGAACCTCGGTGGAGGCGCTGTTGTCCTTGATCATGCAGTCGATGGCGAAAGGAATGTAGAATTCCTTCTTGGGCTCGTCGATGTTCACCTTCAGGAAGTCGGCGAAGATCTTCTCGCTCTTCTCGAAATAGTCGGGGGTGAAGCCCCACATGTTCATCGAGCAGAGGGCGGCGCCGTCGAGGACGATATGCTTGTCGCCGTTCACGGAGTTGTCGCCGTACACCTTGCCGTCGGCTTCTTTCGCGATGTTGAGGTGCTCCGCCACGCCGGAAAGGATGTGCGCGTCGTCATAGTAGCAGATGCCGCGCGAAACGCTTCCGCTGTCGGAGAGGGTATGGTCGAGTTCGAATCCCACCACGGAGTACTGTCCCTTGGTGTGCTCGTGGGCGCGGAGCCAGTCGCCGAGGATGGCGAAGGATTCCTTGCCGTAGTAGTCGTCGCCGTTGATTACAGCGAAGGGTTCGTGGATGACGTCCTTGGCCATAAGGACCGCGTGAGCGGTGCCCCAGGGTTTCTCACGGGCGGGGTTGAGGGTGAAGCCCGCAGGAATCTTGTTCAGTTCCTGGGTGACGAACACGAACTCGAGGGGAGAGCCGTCCAGGCATTTCACGTGGGCGTATTTCTTTGCCACGAGTGCTTTCATATCTTCGAGGAAGTATTCCCGAACGATGTAGACGACCTTGCCGAAGCCGGCCTTCACAGCATCGTAAATGGAATAGTCGATAATGGTTTCGCCGGAGGGCCCGAGGCCGTCCATCTGCTTGAGCCCGCCGTAGCGGCTGCCCATTCCCGCAGCAAGTACTAAGAGTGTAGGTTTCATATCTTGGTTAAAAATCAGTGTATGCAAAAATAGTCAAAATCTGCGCAAATTGTCACTACTTCGTCAGATAAACGTCGTCTCCGGGCTCGGCGAAATTGTACTGCTCGCGGGCCAGGGTTTCGAGGGTGTCCTTGTCGTTGGAGAGTATGCCTATCTGCTTGTCGAGGGCGTTGATTTCCTTCTGGTAATATTCCATCTGCCTGTGCTGGCGGCCGATGGTGAAACCGGCTTCGATCCAACGCAGGAGGCTGTCCTTCTTCACGAAAAGGAAGGCGACGAATAACCCGGTTATGACGATCGCGTACCTCACGAAGGAGCGGAGTTCCTTTTTGGCACCGTCCTTGTCGGTATTCCACAGATTCTTGTACCACTTCATAGTGCGAAGATAATTTCTTTTGCGATAATGTCCAAAAGTTGATAACTTTGTAAGTTAAATATTTCTATAAAAGGTATGAAAAGATTTCTCGTCTGTGCGGCTGCGGCTCTGATTGCGGCAAGCGCTTTCGCAAAAGTCGAACTCCCGAACATAATCGGGGACAATATGGTTCTCCAGCGCGAAACCTCCGTGGCCCTCTGGGGCAAGGCGAAGGCGGGCGCGCAACTTACCATCGCCCCCTCGTGGACAAAGGCCAAGACCAAACTCAAGGTCGGCCAGGACGGCAAGTGGTCCGTCAAGATAGCCACTCCCACCGCGGGCGGTCCCTATGAAATAGTCTTCAACGACGGCGAGAAGCTTACCGTGAAGAACGTCCTCATCGGTGAGGTATGGTTCTGCGGAGGCCAGAGCAATATGCAGATGCCCGTGAAGGGATTCGGCGGCCAGAGGGTGGAAGGCGCCTTCGACGCAATCATGAACGCCAGCCCCGCCACTCCCATCCGCCTCTGCACCAGCAAGATAAGGGCATCTCTCAAGGAAGAGGAGGAGAATCCTCTCCAGTGGAAGGAGAATACCCCCGAGGCGGTCGCAGGGCACAGCGCCGTGAGTTATTTCTTCGCCCAGCAGCTCTACAAGATTCTGGGCGTGCCCATCGGAGTGATCTCCTGCAACTGGGGCGGCAGCACCATCGAGACCTGGATAAGCAAGGAATGGCTGGAGAAGGGCAACAAGGAGTGGAAGGAGCAGGGCTTCGACGATCCCATCAAACTCGGACATTTCGAGAAGGGAGAACTTCCCGCAAAGAACCAGAACCACGCCGGCGCTCTTGCCTACAACGCGATGGTGGCGCCTCTCATCCCCTTCACTTTCAAGGGAATAATCTGGTACCAGGGCGAAAGCAACCGCGCCCGTCCCGCCCAGTACGTGCGCCTCAGCAAGCTCTATGTCGAGATGATGCGCAGCCTCTGGGACAATCCGGACCTGCCTTTCTATGCGGTTCAGATAGCATCTTACAAGTATGGCAAGGGAGTGAAGGGCAATCCTGAGGGCCTGCAGAGCCCTCTGCTCGAGGAGGCCCAGCTCAAGGCGGCCCAGCAGATAAAGCATTCAGGCCTGGCCACCACGCTCGACGTGGGCGACCCCGACTGCATCCATCCCGCCAAGAAGCTTCCCGTGGCTCAGCGCCTCGCGGCTCTCGCGATCGAGAACGACTATGGTTTCAAGGGCATCTGCTCCCGCGCTCCCGAGTACAAGGACATGCAGATAGACAGCAACAAGGTCATCCTGAATTTCCACTGCTTCGGCAGCCCTCTCACCCCCAACACCGTCGAGCTTGGCGGCTTCGAGGTGGCAGGCGAGGACAGGGTGTTCCACCCCGCGACTTCCGCAAGGGTGATGCGTCCCAACAATAAGATCGAGGTGGTTTGCGACGAGGTGCCCGCTCCCGTGGCGGTGCGCTACGCCTTCCACAATGTGGCCGAAGCGTCCGTGTTCAACGGCATGGGCATTCCGGTCGGACCTTTCCGCACTGACGACTGGGACAAGTAAATGAAGTTGTTTTCCGGCATAGGATTCCCTGCAGCGGTGGCGGCCGTGGCCGTCGCCGCGAGCCTCGGCGTGGAAGCCCCGCACCGTGCGGAATTCAATACGGAAGCCCCCGTCTTTTTCGTGGAAGCGGCGCCCGATACGGTGCTGTATCCGAAAGACGGCTACAAGATTGGCAGGCGGGGTGATTTCTCGTCGGAGACCATCCCCGACAGCGTGCTGCGGGCCCTCGGCATCGAGGTCAAGTTCGGCGAACTCGACACCCTGCCCCTCATTACCGCCCGCGACACCATCTTTCCGCCCGATTCCCTCCGCGAAATCGATCCTTTCCGCTACAAGTACTACGTCGCGCTCATCGACTCCCTCATCCACCGCTGGGTGAGCGATTCGCTGCGCAACGAGGAGATGGATTTCCGCCAGAAGGGCGACACGCTCGGCTGGCAGATCGACTCGGCCGACCGCCGCAAGCTCGATTCCATCTGGGTGGCGGACTCCACCGTCAAGGCCAAGGCGGCGTTCGAGGCGTGGTACAAGTCTCTCAGTAAATCTGAACGCAAGAAATACGACTTCGAGCAGAAGCTTCAGCGCAAGCTTCATGAAATGGATTCCCTTCAGAAGGCGCGCGACGAAAGGGTTGCGTACCGCGACAGCGTCAAGGAGCATACTCCCCGCGTCCTCAGCACCTTCGCCATCCCCGAGGATATGCAGTACCACCGCATAATCTCGTGGACGGTCGACCAGGATTTCCACCGCATCGCCCCCGAAGTGCCCGACACTTCATACAACAAGTGGTACTACGACTTCGCCTGGCGCCGCAAGGACGTCAACGCGACCTGGCTGGGCGTGCCGGGTTCCCCGATACAGATGTACAGCTACGGCCAGCGCAAGAGCTGGAGCGGCGAGGACTTCTACGGCTCGGTGGAGCCCTGGACATATTCGTCGTCGACGGTCCCGATGTTCAACACCAAGGTGCCGTACACCGAACTGGCATACTGGGGAACTCTTCTCGCGACGGACGAGAAGGCATCCGACAACCTGCACATCCTCACCACCCAGAACATCACCCCCGAATTCAACTTCACCCTGATGTATGAACGCTGGGGAGGCGGAGGAATGATGGCCCGCGAGGACACCCGAAACAAGAACTTCATAGCGAACGCCAACTATCTCGGCAAGCGCTACCTGATGCACGTGGGATACATCCACAACAAGGTCATCCGCGAAGAGAACGGCGGCGTGCTGGACAATATGTGGATCCGCGACACCACCCTCGATGCACGTGAATTCCCCGTGGTGCTCGAAAAGGCGAAGGCGAAGTCCCGCGTGAAGCGCAACACCTACTTCCTCGACCAGCAGTACCGCATCCCCTTCACCTTCATAAACGACTGGAGGGCGAAGCGCGACAGCACCTTCGAGGTGAGCGACTCCCTGCTCCAGAAGGACATCACCAGCGCCTTCATAGGGCACAGCAGCGAGTATTCGATGTTCGAGAGGGGATATGTCGACGAGATAGCGGACAACGACACCCGCGCCAGGGCGTTCTACCGCAGTTTCAACTACGACCCCAATGCCAGCAACGATATGCTCCGTTCCCGTCAGTGGGACAACAAGGTGTTCATCCGCCTGCAGCCCTGGTCCAGCGAAGGCGTGGTCAGCAAGTTGGATGTCGGTCTCGGCGACGTGGTGAAGATCTATGTCGACAGCACTCTGAACAGCGGCAAGTTCCGCCAGAACTCCTTCTACACCTATGCGGGAGCGGAAGGCAAGCTCAAGAAATACATCGACTGGAACGCCAAGGCGAGGTACTATCTCGAGGGCTATAATTTCGGCGATTTCAATATGGAGGGCAACATTGCCTTCAGCATCTATCCCTTCAGGCGCGCCCGCACCAGCCCCGTGACTCTGGGAGCCCATTTCGAGACCAATCTCACGGAGCCGACGCGCTATCAGCAGGCCCTGCGCACCAACCACTTCCAGTGGAACCACAATTTCGGAAAGATATCCGACAACCGCCTCGAGGGCTGGCTGAACATTCCCCGCTGGAAACTCCACGCGGACGTCAGCTATACTCTCCTGAAGAACGGCATCTACTACGATACCCTGAGCGTCCCCCGCCAGAGCGCGGCTCCCGTGAGCATCCTCAGCGCGTCGCTGCGCAAGGACATCTCCCTCTGGGACTTCCTGCACTTCGACAACAGGATCCTGTTCCAGGCCTCCTCGAACCAGGATGTGGTGCCGGTGCCCCAGCTTGCGGCCAACCTCCGCTGGTACCTCGAGTTCGTGGTGCAGCGCGACGAGGCGAAGGTGAACAACGTGATGAAGATGCAGATAGGCGCCAACGCCTTCTACAATACCGCCTGGTATGCTCCGGCGTGGAATCCCGCGGTGGGCGTGTTCCACAACCAGAAGGAATACCGCTACGAGAACGGACCTGTCATCGACGCGTTCATCAACATCCAGTGGAAGCGCGCGTGCATTTTCGTGAAGTTCGAGAATGTCGGCCTGGGCTGGCCTCAGGAGCGTGCGGACTATTTCTCCGCACATCACTACATAAGCACCCAGCGCAGTGTGAAGCTCGGACTCTTCTGGCCGTTCTATCCTCAGCCCGGCAGGGCCAAGGCCCAGAGTTCCTCTTCTTCCGGTAGTTCGACCTCGGGCGATGCGAACGCTGGCGGACGCGGAGGCAGTTCGTCCCAACCCACCAACACACGCCTCAAACAAGCTCGTAACTAGATAGAATATGCTGATAGTATTGGAAGGCCTTGACGGCGCAGGAAAATCGACGCAGGTGCGCAAGCTCCGCAAGTATCTTGAGGAGAAGTGCCCCCGCTTCGACTATATCCATTTCCCGAGGTACGAAGCCCCCGTCTACGGCGGACTCATTTCGCGTTTCCTTCGCGGCGAGTTCGGCGACATCGACGCGGTGCATCCCCAACTCGTGGCGCTTCTTTTCGCCGAAGACCGCCACGGGGCGGCCCCCGAGATCCGCAAGACGCTCGACGAAGGCGGCACCGTACTTCTGGACCGGTACGTCTATTCCAACATAGCATACCAGTGCGCGAAGCTTTCCGACCCTCAGGAGGCCGAGGCCCTTCGCCATTGGATAATCGACACGGAATTCGGTGAGTTCGGCGAGCCCCGTCCGGACGTGAACATCTTCCTGGACGTGCCCATCGGATTCGTGGAGAAGAGCCTCACGGGCCAGCGCAACGGCGACGACCGCAGCTACCTGCAGGACAATAAGGACATCCACGAGGCCGACATCGAGTTCCAGAAGAAAGTCCGCGCGATGTACCGCACCCAGGCTGCCGAGGACCCTTCGCTGATAGTGCTCGACTGTTCCGACGAGTTCGGGGAGATGCTTCCTCCCGACGCGATATTCGCAAAAGTAAAAGCAGTGGTCGATGAACGCCTTTAAGAGAATATGCGCCAGCATTGTGGGTCTGGTGCTGTTCGTGGCCGGAGTGCTGAAACTGGCCGATCCCGCCGGGGCAGGCCTTATGGTGCAGGATTACCTTGGCTTCCTGCATCTCGGTTTCCTTCGCTTCGCTTCGGGCTTCCTCGCGGTGGTTTTCGCCCTTGCCGAATGCGGCATCGGAGCGGCTCTCATCACGGGCCTCTGGCGCAGGATAGTGGCTTTCGCGGCGGCTTGCCTCATCGGCTTCTTCACCCTTCTCACGCTCATAATCCTCATCGCCAACCCGGCGATGGACTGCGGCTGCTTAGGACAGGCGATAGAGCTTCCGCACTGGGCGAGTTTCGTCAAGAATCTCGTTCTTCTCGGGCTTCTCGCCCTGGCCTACTGGCCCATCCGCGACTACGGCGAGCCGGACAAGCTGAAATACGCGAGCTTCGGAATAGTGGCGGTCTCGGTGCTGTTGTTCACGCTCTACAACTGCCTTTCAATACCTACTGTGGATTTCGCCTCGTACAAGCCCGGAACCGAGCTGGACGCGTGCGAACCGGACGTCTTCAGTTTCTATGACGCGTCGGGCGCTTATGTCGAGGATGCGGCCTTCAAGGGCCCTGTGATGCTGATTTCAGTGTACGACCCGGGCAAGGTTTCCCGCAAGGGGGTGGAGAAGATTTCGGCTTTCGCGAAGAAGGTTTCGGACCTCGGATTCAAGCCCGTCCTGCTGGTCGCGTCGGCCCCCGGCGAAATCGAGGGAGCGCTCAGCAATCCCGGGCTCTTCGGCATAACCTATTTCGCCGACAGGCGGATGCTTCTGACGCTCAACCGCTCCAACGGCGGCGTAACCTTCGTCAACGACGCCCAGGTGGTCCGCAAATGGTCCGCGGGCGCCCGCCCCGGCGACGACACACTCCGCACCCTTCTCGCGGAAGACCCCCTCGAGGCCGTAGTCCATTCCCGCAACCGCGGCAACCTCAGCCTCCAGGCCTTCCTGCTCTACACCTCCGCGGTGCTTTTGCTGCTCTAACGAAGTTTTTTGAAATAGTCCGAAACGAGGGCTGAACACTCGTCGGCGAGGATGCCGGCGGTGACTTCCGTCTTGGGATGGAGGAGGAAAGGGGAGAAGAGGCTGTAGCCGCGCTTGGGGTCGGGAGCTCCGTAGACTATGCGGCTGATCTGGCTCCAGGCGAGGGCCGCGGCGCACATCGGGCAGGGTTCCACGGTAACGTAGAGCGTACAGTCGGTGAGATACTTGCCTCCGACGGCTTCCGTCGCAGAGGTGATGGCTATCATTTCTGCGTGGGCCGTGGGGTCGTTAAGGCGCTCCACCATATTGTGCCCTCTGCCGATGATGCGGCCTCCGTTCACTATCACGGCGCCGATGGGAATCTCTTCCTCGGCCCCGGCCGCTTCGGCCTCGCGCAAGGCCTCGCGCATATATTTCTCGTCAAGATCCATCTTGGCAAAAATAAGCATAATCCTTTGAAACTTCCGAAAAAAGTTTCATTTTTGTAATCTTGTTATGAAACTCTTTTTAATCGACGGCCACGCGCTCATCTTCAAGATGTACTATGCCTTTCTGGGCAGGCCGATGATCAATACCAAGGGGGTGGACACATCCATACTCTTCGGCTTCACGAAGTATCTCATGGAGCTTCTGGCCAAGGAGCAGCCCACCCATATCGCGGTGAGTTTCGACCCTCCGGGAGGCACTTTCCGCAACGAGATGTACCCCGCCTACAAGGCCAACCGCGCTGAGACTCCGCAACTGGTGAGGGATGCCCTGGAGCCCCTTACGGCCATAGTGAAGGCGCTGAACATCCCGGTTCTGATGATTCCCGGATTCGAGGCCGACGACGTTATAGGCTCGATGGCGAAGCGCAGCGCCCGCGAGGGCTTCGACGTGTATATGGTGACGCCCGACAAGGACTATGGCCAGCTTATCGAGGAGCACATCTTCCAGTACAAGCCCGGCAAGGGCGGGGGAGACAGCGAGGTGATCGACGTGGCCGGCGTATGCGCCAAGTATGGCATCGAGCGTCCGGAGCAGGTTATAGACATCCTGACCATCTGCGGCGACGCGTCCGACAACGTGCCCGGCGTAAAGGGCGTGGGCGAAGTGGGCGCGGGCAAGCTTCTCGGCAAGTACGGCAGCGTGGAGAATATCTACGCGCATATAGATGAACTGACGCCCCGTCAGAAGGAGATGTTCGAGGCGGCGCGCGACCATATTGAACTCAGCAAGAAACTGGTTACAATCAAGACGGACATTCCGCTCGACGTAACCGCAGAGGAAATGGCCCTGCGCGCTCCCGACCCTTCGCTTGCGGAGCTGTTCAATTATTATGAGTTCACTTCGCTGAAGAGGTATATTCCGAAAGATATTGGATTGGCTGCGGCGAGACCGTCGGTGAAAGCCGATGGCGGGGCGAGCCCGAAGGACGAACTCCCGAAAGAGAAGGTGTCCCCGGACGCCCAGGTAGCCGGCATCTCCATTGAGGTAGCGGACGACGGCGTCTGGCTTGCCGACCGCAAGGACGCCCGCAAACTGTCTTTCGCAGAGGCAAAACCTCTCCTCGAAGATGCCTCCACGGTCAAGGCGGGCTTCGCGCTGAAGGCGCAGATCAAGGCTCTGGAAGCCGAAGGCATCTCCCTGAACGGCAGGCTTCTCGACATAGAACTGATGCATTACCTGCTCAACCCCGAGCGCAGCCACAAGCTGGAATACCTTGCCCAGAGCTATCTGGGGCTGGAACTTGCAGACGAGAGCGCCGCGTCCACCGGAAGCCTTTTCGGCGACGACGGGCAGGCTGCGGGAGAGGTCGACCTCGGTCCCCGCGCTGAAGCGATGCTGAAGCTCTCCGACATTCTCCACGCCGAACTTTCGCAGGCCGGACTTCTCAAACTCTACGACGAGATAGAAGAGCCCCTCCAGAAGGTGCTGGCGCGGATGGAACTCACCGGAGTGCGCATAGACGTCGCTTCGCTCCGGGATTTTGCCGAATCTCTGCGCAAGAAGATGCTCGCCTGCGAGGCGAAGATACGCGAGATAGCGGGCAACCCAGAACTCAACGTGGCATCTCCCAAGCAGATGGGCGAACTCATCTTCGAGAAACTGGCGCTCGACCCCAAGGCGAAGAAATCCGCGCGCGGCGCCTGGCCTACCGACGAAGAGACGCTGAGCTTCCTTGCCGACAGGCATCCTGTCATCGACCTTCTGCTCGATTACCGCGGCCTTCGCAAGCTTCTTTCGACATATATCGAGCCGCTCGCCGGCTTCATCTCCCCGAAAGACGGGAGAGTGCATACCACTTTCAATCAGGCGCTTACATCCACCGGAAGGCTTTCTTCCTCCAACCCCAACCTCCAGAACATCCCCGTAAGGACCGAGGAGGGACGCGAGATTCGCAAGGCTTTCGTGCCGCAGCAGGAGGGCTGGGTGATGATGTCTTCGGACTATTCTCAGATAGAGCTCCGAGTGATGGCGCATATGAGCTGCGACACGCACCTGCTGGAGGCATTCCGCGCAGGAGTAGACGTGCACGCGGCGACAGCGGCCAAGATATTCAAGAAGCCGGTGGGGGAGGTCACAGATTCCGAACGCAAGATGGCAAAGACCGTCAACTTCGGCATAATGTACGGGATGTCTTCCTTCGGTCTCGCGCAGAGGCTCAAGTGCTCCCGCTCCGAAGCCAAACGCCTGATAGACGATTACTTCGAGAGTTTCCCGGCAATCCGCCTGTTCATCGACAGCACGCTTGCCGCGGCCCGCGAAACCCTCTATACCGAAACCCTTTTCGGCCGCAGGCGCTACATCCCGGACATCAATTCCAACAACGGCAACATGCGCTCGGTGGCCGAACGCAATGCGGTGAACGCCCCCATCCAGGGCACAGCCGCCGACATCATCAAACTCGCGATGATTAAGGTGGACAGGAGCCTGCGGGAAGCAGGGCTGCGCGCCAAGATGGTGCTTCAGATTCACGACGAAATCCTTCTGGAAGTGCCGGAAGAAGAAATAGAACAGGTCAAGGAGATAGTGGAGAGGGATATGCAGGGAGTGGTGAACCTGTCCGTACCTTTAACAGTAGAATGCAATTATGGCAGAACCTGGATCGACGCCCACTAAAGAACTGATACGCCTCGCGATGATCGGCGACGGCGTTGCGTTCACCCGGCTTTGGGATACCCACATAGCCTCTCTCCGCACTTTCCTGAAGGGGCGCATCAAGCAATTGGACGACTTCTACGTGGACGACATCTGCTCGCGCAGTTTCGAGAAGGCGTTCCGCAAGATCCGCTCGTACGACCCGGCCAGGGGCCAGTTCTCCACCTGGCTTCATTCCATTGCCTACTATATGGCGCTGGATACCCTGGAAAAGGACAAGAACCGTAATGCGGCATTCGTGTCGCTGAACGAAGATATCGCGGCCGCGTCCGAGGTGGAATCCATCGGCGATGATTCCGACACCGCGCTGGAATCCATCATCAAGGACGAGGACCAGGCGAACACGCTCCGCTACATCGACTCGCTGCCCGACATCTACAAGCAGGTGGCGCATCTGCGTCTGATCGAAGGTTTGCAATACAAGGAGATCGCGGAAGAGACGGGGCTGGAACTCAACACCGTCCGCACCCGCATCCGCAGGGCCAAGGGCCTCATCGACAAATACAAGAAAGACGACAAGGAAAATGAATAAGGATTTACGCGAACAGCTCCGGGCAATCCGCCACATCGCCCTCGATATGGACGGAACCATCTACCTGAGCAACACAATCTTCCCCTTCACCATCGATTTTCTCGCGAAACTCGACCGCCTGGGGATAAGCTATTCCTTCCTTACCAACAATCCCACGCGTTCGCTGGAGGATTATATGGGCAAGCTCGAGAAGATGGGCATTCCCTGCACCCGCGAACAGATGTACAGCACCGTGCCCGCCACCATCGATTACATCCACGAGCACTATCCCGCGGCGAAGAAGCTTTTCCTGCTGGGAACTCCTTCGATGATAAGCCATTTCGAGGACGCGGGATTCATTTCCACCACCGATTCGCCCGACGACGTGCCGGACATCATAGTGGCCGCTTTCGATATGACGCTGGAGTATTCCCGCCTCTGCAGGGCCGCCTGGTGGGTGTCGAAGGGCCTGCCCTATATCGCTACGAACCCCGACAAGGTCTGCCCCACCGACCAGCCTACGATTCTTGTGGACTGCGGATCCATCTGCAAATGCCTCGAGTATGCGACCGGACGCCAGCCCGATGTGACTATAGGCAAACCCGACCCTGCGATGCTTGCCGGAATCGAGAGCCGCTACGGCCTTAAGCCCTCGCAAATTGCGATGGTGGGGGATCGCATCTATACCGATATCGAAATGGCGTACAACGCCGGCGCCTTCGGCGTGCTGGTGCTCAGCGGCGAAACCACCCTCGAAGTGGCCAAGGCCTGGCCCCACGCCCCCTCGCTCATTTGCCGCGACATCGAAGAGCTCGGCAATCTTCTTGAGGAGGCCAGGAGATGAGTACCAACGTCATTGCCGACCCGATCGGCAATCTCTCCGCCGATGCTTTTGCCCCGGCCATCGCCCTCTGGCACGAGTGGAACGCGAAGATCAACGTGATCTCCCGCAAGGACGAGGACAACATCTACGCGCACCACATCCTTCACAGTCTGGCGATTTACGAGTATCTCAATAAGTTTTCGTCATTGCCGTCCGCGAACGGCAATCCCTCTTTACTCGATTTGGGCACAGGAGGCGGCTTTCCTGGCATTCCTCTGGCCATCGCGATGCCCGACGCCCAATTCACCCTCTGTGACTCCATCGGCAAAAAGGTCCGTGTGGCGCAGGCGGTGGCGGAAGGACTGGGACTGAAGAATGTCACCTGTGTTCATTCCAGAGTGGAAGACCTCCCCGGCACATGGGACTGGGTGGTGAGCCGCGCTGTCACTTCGCTCGAAAACCTCTACCCTTGGGTGAAAGGGCGTTATCGCCGCGGCATCCTCTGCCTGAAGGGCGGCGACGTAGAATCCGAAATAGCGGCCCTGCAGAAGCGCTTCAAGGTTCCTGCCGCGAACATCCGCGTCTGGCCCATCTCCGAATGGCTCAAGGACGACCCTTATTACAACGAAAAATACGTGGTGGGAATCTCCGCCCAAGCCCTCTGATGCGCCGCATTGTCCTCATAATCATCAGCTTGATGGCCCTGACGCTGAGCGTCAGGGCTCAGGATCCCGGCAACGGATTCGACCGCGAACTGCAGAAGTCCGTGCTTAAGCTGGGTATGGCGGGCGATTATGAAATCGAGAACTGGATTCAGTTTCTGCCGGCGGCGACCTACTTCGGGCTGAGTTTCGTGAACTCTATGGGCGAGCATTCCACACTCGAACGCGCGATGGTGCTTGGAACCTCCTGGGTCGGCATGGCGGCTGTGGTGGCAGGTACCAAATATGTGATCAGGCGTGAACGTCCGGACGGAAGCGATTTCAAGTCGATGCCCTCCGGCCACGCATCCAGGTCGTTCATGGGCGCGGAACTGATTCGCCTGGAATACGGCCCCTGGTGGGGGCTGGGCGCCTATGCCGTCGCAACGGGCACGGCGGCGCTGAGAGTATGTCATAACCGTCATTGGGGCACCGACGTGCTGGCGGGCGCGGGCATCGGAGTGCTGTCTGCCGAGATTGCCTGGTGGCTTCTTCCCCTCGAGAAAAAAACCTTGGGGTTGCAGCGTGCCGGTAAAAGCCTTGCTGCAACCCCGTGGTATGATGGTATGGGATCTTTCGGTTGCTCCCTTGCCCTGGTCTTTTAACCCGGACTAATACCTGTCTTCGGACGAAACGGTAAGTTTCTTGCGTCCGTGTGCGCGACGCGCTGCCAGAACGCGGCGTCCGTTGGGAGTGCTCATGCGCTCGCGGAATCCGTGCTTGTTCACGCGCTTGCGGTTCGAGGGTTGAAATGTCCTTTTCATATCTTGATTTTTTTAATTTCCGTTTTGGGAGTGCAAAGGTAGTTTTTTCCTTTTTTCTTTCCAAATTTTTCTGCAAAATAATCG
>JAGABD010000106.1 GCA_017614795.1 Bacteroidales bacterium | reverse complement strand
CCGAGCGTGGTGCCTACGGGGCAGACGGTGTTGCAATATGTGCGTCCGCCTCGCCAGGCGAGAATGAGCAGGATGAGGAGCGTAACTGCCGCAACGATGAAGATGGGCAGGCTCCAGACCCAGGCCTTGTGAGGAATCAGGGAACTGACTATACGCTGCCATGCGCTGTATGGCGCGAGGATGGCTACGAAAGCCTGCACCCCGAAGATAATTGCGAGGATGAACAGCGCGAGGATACCGTAGCGGAGCCACTTCTTCTCGCGACTCCAGCCGTATGCCTTATGCTTCTTGTGGCGCCTTGCCGCCGCGCCGACATGGGCGACACAGTCCTGGAATACTCCCAGGGGGCATATCACCGAGCAATATACTCTGCCAAAGAGCAGCGTAAGCAGAATCAGGCCGGCTATTACGACGAGGTTGAGGGCAAGCACGGCGGGGAGGAATTGCAACTTCGGCATCCATCCCAGCCAACGGTAAAGCAGACCGCTGCCGTCCAGCAAAAGCACCGTTATGCCGAGCCAGAATATGGCGGCCAATATTACTCGGATCGTCTTGAGCATATTACTTGAATTCGATTTCGAGGGAGTTCTTCTTGCGGCGGAGGAGGCGCTGGTATGTCTGGGGCATACGCTTCTCGAGGAAGGCTTCGATGTGGCGCTCGATCTTGTCGGGATAAATCTCGGTAAAGCGGATCATCAAACCGGTCTCGATGGCGTCGGACAGCTCGTCGTTGACGGTGGAGCCGAATATCTTCATGGTAGGAGAAGTATTCATATAGGTGTTCACCAGCGGCGGGATATTGGCTCCCAGATGGCGAACGGCCTCCTTCAGGCAGCGGTAGTCGGCCTTGATGGCCTCTTCCTTGAGAATGAGGTCCAGAATGCGTGTGTCCGTGTCGGGGTTAAGGATATGGTAAGGACGGATGAGATCCTCGTCGTCGTGGAAGTGCTTGTCCAGGAAACGCATGATGAGCTCGCGGGCCGACTTGTCGTAAGACTTGTAGATGGTCATCTTCCCGAAGAAATACTCAATGCCCGGGCTGCTCATTATCACACCCGCAATGCCGTCCCAGAGGTTGTCGAGGGTGAAGAGCGATTTCATTCCGGCAACAGAACTCTGATATTCCGGGCGCACGAACGAACGCCCGAGCTCCATGGTGTGGGGGAGATATTCCTTGATGAACTTATCGGAGAAATGGAAAAGATGCGATGCTGTGAGATTGGGCTGTCCGTCGGGCCTGATGACTGCGTCGGGGCCGAGCAGGTAGCGGTAGCCGCCGATTATTGCCTTTGCATCGGGGTCCCAGACGATGAGCTGCTTGTAGGGCTTCTCCATCGTATCGAACTCGTCCAGATCCATTGACTTGCCTGAACAACCGCCGGCAGCTCGGTAGGTGATCTCGCGCAGACGTCCAATTTCCTTGAGGGTTTCGGGGGCGTTGAAAGCATCCACCACGTAGAGCTCGTTTCCGCCCTTGTTGGTGTCCATCAACTTGCGCTCAGGCGTCAGTTCGGCCAGAAGCTTCTCGACAGGAATGGGGTCGATAATCTTTTCCATAGGTTTCAGTACAATGCCGAAAGATAATAATTATTTCTTTCGGTAGTTCAACTTCATCGCATCCAGGATGTCGAAAGTGTGGGGAAGAGATGCCTTGAAGCGCTTGTAGTCCTTGGCATCGGCCGCGCACCACTGTACTTCGGAAACCGCGCACATACGGGGCAGGAACATATATTCCAGATGCTCTGGAGTGGCAATGTATTCCGTCCACAGGTTGCACTGCACACCAAGGATGTGGCAGCGGGCCTCTTCCGGCATATCGACGTATGGCTCGTAGCTGTAGACCATCTCCACGGGCAGATAGCCGCCTATGGCGAAGGGCTCCTTCTTCTGATTCTTGCTCTGGTAGTAATCCAGATACATGTAGTTGTTGGGAGTCATAATTACGTCGAAACCTTTGGATGCTCCCTCTATGCCGCCGGCAACTCCCCGCCAGGACATTACCGTTGCGCCGGGAGCAAGATTTCCCTGAAGGATCTCGTCCCAGCCAATTATCTTGCGCCCCAGACCGCCAAGGATGCCCTGCACGCGGGCTGTCACGTAGTTCTGCAGATAATGCTTGGCGTCCGGACCTTCCTCGATGCCGAGAGCATGCATCCTTGCGATGCATTTGGGGCATTCTTCCCAGGGCGCTACCTTGTTCTTAGGGAAGCATTCGTCACCGCCGATATGTATGTACTCAGAAGGGAAGATTTCCACCACTTCCCTGAAGACGCCCTCCAGAAACTCGAAGACGAAATCGTTGCCCGCGCAGAGGATGTCGATGGCACCGGACCAGCGGGGTAGCACTATGTACGGCCCGCCGGTGCAGCCAAGTTGAGGATATGAAGCCAGGGCAGCGGTAGAATGGCCCGGGAGCTCGATTTCGGGGATGATGGTGATGCCTCGCGCGGCCGCGTACTGCACCACGTCGCGAAGCTCTTCCTTGGTGTAGAAGCCACCGTACCGGATGCCGTCGTTGGAGGTCTTGTCTTTCTTTATCTGGGTGCCGTTGCGCCAGGCGCCCACCTCGGTAAGCTTGGGATAGGCATCTATCTGGATGCGCCAGCCCTGGTCGTCGGTCAGATGCCAGTGGAAACGGTTGAATTTGTAGGCGGTCATCACGTCGAGGTAGCGCTTGACCTCCTGCACGCTCCAGAAGTGGCGGCAGCAGTCCAGATGCGCTCCGCGGTAGGCGAAGCGGGGTTTGTCCTTGATGCTGGCGTAGGGGAGCTGCCACTGGGCAGAGGCCTTTTCGCATCCGTAGATGGCAGCAGGCAGCATCTGCTTCAGCGTCTCGCAGGCGTAAACGAAACCGTTGAGGCAGGAAGCCTGTATGCAGGCGCCATTGCCGTCGATGTCGATGGAATATTCTTCCGCCTCTAGCTCCGGGTTCAAGACAAAGCGGAATCCGCCTTCGCCTTCGGACAGTTTGGTTCCGCTGGCAGTTTCAAGCGCAGTTGCAAAGCGTTCGATTGCCTGAGCGGACGGCTCGTCAATGGCCTCGTCCAATGACAGGGTCGCGCCTTCGACGGGAAAAAAACCTTTGGAGATGGATACTTCCGCCGGCATCGGAATCACGTGGAAACCCTGGGGCCCGGCACAGGAAGCAAGAACAGCCAGAGCTATGCCGAGAAATAATATCTTTTTCATTATCAGTGAATTATCAGTACGTGGGGGAGGGGTTCGCCGTTGGAACTAACCTTGGCTTCGTCGGTTGCTGGGTCGTAGCGCACGTCTACATCGCGGTAGGCTATGCCGTCACCGAGGGGCCAGTGGAAGCTGCCCTTGAGGACTTTCTCCCTTCCGCAGACCATAACTCCCATCCCGCCCTCGTCGTACATCGGGACGATGGCGCCGACCCTGATGAACAGGGGGTACTCGAAAATGCTGTATTCGCGCTCGATAACGCTGCCGCCTGAATACCATTCGCCGGTAGTCATGTCAATCCAGTCGGAGCCTTCGGGGAGGGTGAAGCGCACGTGGCCGTCTTCACTGGTGATTACCTTAGTGAAGAAGTCGGGGCCAAGCATATGGCTTTCGGCTTCGAGGTCGACATTGCGGATGAGGGTGCCGCCGTGCAGATGGGCATCTACAAGGGTGGAGAAGATGTAGGGCACCAGCTTGCAGTGGAAGACAGCCAGATCCCTGTAGGCCATACCGGCTTCGGGGCTGTGCCACCAGGCCAGATGGTTCTGGAAGGGCTTGTTGGAACCGCCGTTGATCATACAGGCGGTAAGCGCGCCGAACTGTGCGTAACGGAGGAGTTGCGCTTCAGTCGATGGCGAGCCGAAGAAGCCGCCTATCTCGGTGCCCACGGCGCCGTATCCTGCCAGGGCGGAATTGTAAACATCATGCACCTGTTCCTTGAGTCCGACCCAGTCGCCGGAGAAGTCGCCGCACCAGCCGAGGGACATCTTTGCAGGGTTTGCAAACTGGGCATTGATGCCGCGGCCGCTTCTGGTAGAATAGGGCCTCGCCAGAATCATACCCGTCTCCGGGCGGTGGCCGACCGCATAATCATACATCGCATCGTAGTAATAGCGGCGGAAATCGCGGTTGCTGATCGGGCCGATGCTGGTCTTGACTGTGTCGCCGTAATTGGTTTCGCCGCCGTCTACCTTGAATCCGTCCACGCCGTCGGTGTACACTCCGTCGAGCTGGGCGTTCCACCACCGGACAGCCTCCGGATTGGTGAAGTCGATATGGATGCCATCGCCTTTCCACCAGTGCGACTGCTGTCCGTCGTTGACTGCGTAGCCTTTCTCGATAGCCTCGTCGAAATTCTCGCTCTTCTGCTGGGCGCGGTCGTTGCAGCTGGTGTTGGTGCAACCCGTCAGCCAGAGTATGCTGTGCACGCCCTTGCCTTTCAACTCGGAAAGCAGAGCCTCGGGGTCGGGGTACAGGCTGTTGTCCCATTTGAAGTTGTTGTAGCAGCTGCTCCAGGGGCTGTCGATAATTACGCCGTTCACGGGAATCCCGCGTTCGAGGTATCCGTCAACCAGCCTCAGGGTAGATTCCTGGGTGTTGAATTCATCTTCCCACACAATGTGCCCGAGGGCCCAGGCGGGGGTGATTGGAACGGTGTCGACGGGCGCAGGTGCCTTGCAGGATACAAGTGCCGACGCTAAAACTATGAGAAGGAATCTGAAAGCTCTCATAATGCGGTTATTTCAGAGGGATTTCTATGGTACGTTCAAGCTTGGGAAGGGAGGTGAACACAATTTCGCCGTCTTTCCCAAGTTCCGTATTTGCGCGGGTGTAGATGTGGAACAGAGCCTTGTCGGGGGTGATTTCCACGAGCGACCATTTGCCCTGGTCGTCGGATGCCACCGCGCCGCAGTTGATGTCGTACATGCCCCCGACCTTCTCGACGGGGAAGTCCCTGTTGTGCTCGTGCCCGTTGATGTAGAGGCGGATGTTGTATTTCTCAGCCAGGTCGAGAAGCTTCTGCCGGTTGTCGTTCCAGCCGTT